>QIIH01000406.1 GCA_003229235.1 Flavobacteriales bacterium
TGCACAAAATAATGGTTGGATAATTACAGACGTTGGCTCGGTTTATTATGTGCCTGATTCGTATGATTCTGTTACCGAATTGTTTGGTTTTGAGGCCTTGGTTACCGTACAAATGTTAGATTCGGCAGGAGACCTCATAGCGGGCACCAATGAATTAATTATTACAGGAACCACCCCAGCAAGAATCGGAGAATGCACCGCCGATAGCACTAGCACTAACAATCCTGGCGGCCCTTCGAGCGGCCCTGGCGAGATATTAATCGACCCAGATTACAACAGCGACCCAAGCACTTGTGATGATAAAAACTATTTTGCAAATTCGCTACTGGCTTTGCTTATAAGCCTTGAGAGATCTGGCAATTTACTTGACGAGACGGGCTATGGTTTGATAGACGACCCCACCTACAGTAGCGATCCTTTTTTAGGTAACTTTTTGGGAGATACGAGCCTTCCAAGCACAACCGCAACCTGGTGGTTTGACAATGCATCTGGAAGCGACGATGCCTTTGAGATAAAACTGGGTAGTACTGTTCTGATTAGGATCGAATTTGACGATGATACGCTGCCATTAGCTACAGGAAGTATAGAAGAAATTTTGAATGTGATATTTATGCCCAACGACAGCCCAGATCAAATTTATGACAACCTGTTGGCAACACTCCGTTTAGACGGCGCGAGTGACGAAGGCTTGTTACTCGAATTACGTATAAACCCTGGACTAATATATAGCTGTTGTAGCATTATTGGCGACTCACCATGTGGCGATGTAGATACCGATGGCGATGGTATCTTTGATGGCTGCGATAACTGTCCGAGTGCTTATAACCCCAATCAAACCGACAGCGACGAAGACGGCGTAGGTGATACATGTCAAGGAATTACAGGATGCCCTAGAGTAGATAAAGCACTTGAATTGCAATTTGAATCAATTCTCGCAGATTTAATAAATGAGATACTTGACTTATCGGGAGATCCAACATCTGGATCATTAACTGGAATGGCTGCGTTTAATGATTTGCTTACGGTTCATCATTTCGAAGAACGCATAGAGGTCTGGAGTACTTCTGATCTAGACGGCAGCATTCCTGATATTGATTTAGACATTAGCACTGCAACGTTTTGGATATCAACTGCTCCACAAGGGTTGTACATTGAAATTGAAAATACCATACCAGACAATTCTGATTTTCAAATGCGTTTTGCATTTTTACCTCTACATCCAGCAACCTATTCTATTCCAGGAATCGACCTTTTCCCCTACGACGAAACGACAGACACCAATCTAAATGTGACATATTTAGATGATCCTGGAGATGCCAGCTCTGGTTCTGGAGTATATACCGAATTTATAGGTGTTCACACTATAGGCAATGGAAAATATGCCCCGTATTGCGAAATTTTGATGGCCAGCGAAGGCATCGTTCCCACTACCCTGCGCAGCATAACATACAAAGCGGCTAACGATGAGGCTTGTGTAGGCTGTATTCCGCAGGGGTTAGCTCCAGTGGTTTGTGAGACGGCCTATAATACGTATACAGACTTTTTTGAGAACCCAGCCCCTGGCGAATGGGAAGATTATGTCTCGATTCCTGAATATGTAGCCTATGATCTGGCCGATCCTTTAAACGCAGACTATCTAGAGAGTTTATCATTTTTTTGTGGTATGAATTACCAGTATTCTGTTACTGGATACTTCTATTATTTAGAGACACTGCTTATTACTAGTACAGAACATCTGCAATTTATCTCCATTGGCGAATTTGGAGGGACTGCTTTGCATCAGGGCTATGATGATATCATAACTGTTATAGATCAATATTACGCTCATGTGTCTAACCCTCTTACAACAGACCCCCAAACTTGGCGAGAATTTGCCAACAAATATGTTGCTACCACCGATGGAGTGTGCCCTCCTGCCGCGCTCATTCCGGCTATTCCGCTGGTTGAAGAAGACCCACAAACCGATTGTGAGGAATTTGAATTTGCAGTTACAGAAGCTTATGAGCTAGATGCTTACGCCTCTTATATAGAATCTTTAAAAGAAGACTTTAAGACCAATTATATAAATAGCGCCATTCAAACTGTACAAGAACAGTACACCCTCGAATATGCAGACAACGAATATCAATACACGCTCTACTACTACGACCAAGCCGGTAACTTGACACAAACGGTTCCACCGTCAGGGGTTGATAAATTTAGTCATGACGAACTCGTCACAGGCGGGATTGGGGCCCTAATAAATACCAAAAGAGCAGAAAACACAGAAGATGACTCTGCTTTACCTACGCATACACTAAACACAGAATACAAATACAATACACTCAACCAACTTGTCTGGCAACATACGCCCGATGGCGGAATTACGCGATTTGCCTACGACGATTTGGGCCGTATAATTGCTTCCCAAAACGACAAGCAGAACCCTGTTTACTCGAGTTTAGACATTGCACCACTTAGCCCAGGAACATTTATGATTTCTGAAGACGGTCGCCAACTAGAACGTACCTCTGGAGGTTGGGCTATGGCTATTGGAGGCGATATTTTATACGGAAACGGCGAACTTTCGCGTACACTTACTGGTTCTGAACTGGATCACCGGAGGGTATCTTTAGGGTGGAGTTATGTAGGGTTTGATCCGCAGGCAACTCCCTTACATAAACAAGTGGATTATGGTTTTTACACCTATTTTAATAGCAATTTACAAGAATACCGTATTGTAATTTATGCCAATGGTGTGTCTATATCCATTCCTTCAGGCCACAGAACCTATCAAGAGGACGATATACTGAACATAAAACGAGACAACGGGACAGTATATTACTATAAAAATGGAGTGCTGCTCAATTCTGTAACCGAAACTCAGCCCGGTGACGGATTACAATTAGATATTGCGGTCCATGGAGTAGGTAAAAAAATAATAGATCTAAATCTGGTAGCGTTCGATCCTGACGAAGACGGCGGCAATTCAGAAAAAGAACGCTTTAGTTATACAGATTATGACGGTTTAGGCCGAATTACAGAAGCTGGTGAAATATATATGGAGTATGGCGATTATACCATTACAAACGAAGGTAGGCTATTAGATATCGTTGCAGGCACTCATGTAAATGGCTTTGGCAGTGGCCCAACCCGCACACAAGTAACCCAAACTTTTTACGATCAAGGCGTGGATATTCCAGACGTGCTTAGTACCGACGTAATTACCAACTCTTCACAACTTTTTAACAATGCAACCCACAGCAACATGCGAAATCGAGTTACAGGAGTACTGTACTTTGACCGCATTGCCTCTAGCGGAAGTATAAAGGTGTTTAACAACGCCATATTTTACCACTACGACATACACGGCAACGTAAAAGAATTGGTAAACTATTACAACGAACTTAAGTACAATGCACTA
>QIIH01000281.1 GCA_003229235.1 Flavobacteriales bacterium
GAACCTATAACGGAAGCCCAATGCCATCGAGTGATTACTGGTTCCAGGTAATCTATGAAGAAGCAGACATCGAAAAGGAGTTTAGAGGACATTTTACAATGAAGAGATAATCTAATTCACAATAAATAGAATAAAAAAAGACCTGTATTTCACAGGTCTTTTTTTATTTGCTCGTACTAGTCGTTATAATATTCCAAAGCTAAGAGTTAGCGTATAGAGATTCTCGGTATTATTAATATTGCTAGGTGTAGTAAGCCCTGTCGAATATAAGCTCTGATTACGTTCTTGATTTGCTTGTGAATAACTCAGGTCAATCTTCACGCTATTAACGCTGTAGCCAAACCCAAAAGAGTACCCAGTTAAATTCCCTAAAATATTTGTATCATTAAACGGGCTTTCTTCGTAGCGATAACCTCCTCTAAAGCTCCATTGGTTATACCTGTATTCACCACCAATTCTGAAACTTGAAACTCCATTAAGGTTATTTGAAATAAGTGAATTTTGCATATTAAAAAACGGATCACCTTTGGGTTTAAATTCCATTTGTCTATAATCTTTATAGCCATAATCAATACTAATTAGGCCTTTTTGACCAAATAACATAGCTGCGCTCGCTTTAAAACTAGATGGGGTGCGTAAATCATAATAAGCGAAAAAATTCACAATATTTGGATTGAGAATCTCTGTTATTAGATTATCATCGCTGTCTATACGTCGGGTTTCTAGATATTGAGTTGTTTCCTCAGAAATTGTAAACCAAGTTGGCGAATCGTAAGTGATTCCAAATCTAAACTGATCTCCTAATTTGGCAATTGCGCCAAGTTGAGCGGAGAATCCATTTCCAAAAACCCATAGATTATTTTCGAAAGCAATGTTCGTTACTGTAGATCCCTCGTTGTTATTTGATTCTAATAGGAGCGTAGATTCAAAATAATTGATTGAATGTGTATTTAAGTTAACTCCAATATATAGCACATCCTTAAATTGAGTGGCAAAATTAAAAGTGTATTTTCCGTGATACCCATCACTATATTTAAAGTGATCTTGTTCAAAAGAACCAGGAGCCACATTGCTAAAGTAATTTGTGTTGCTAGCAGTATCTTCTACAGGCTCGATTATAAACCCTTGATATCCTAAAAAAGCATTTTGAACCGATACGCCTTCTGTTTCCCCTAAAAATCGATAGAGGCTTGATATAGACTCGCCTGGTTGTAATCTGAGCAGATTTAATGGAACACCTTGAGCTTGATTTAAAAAGAACTGATCAATAGAAGTGTTGTTTGTACCTCTGCTTACAACTTCGTCGTCATAACTGTTAAGCAATTCGTAATTAAGTCCGATCGAAAACTTGCGCCAATCGGATTCTTGATTCGGATTATAAAATACCCAAACCCCTCCAGCTTGAGAAAGGTTAAAGTCTGTATCTCCACTACGGGTAGCGGTATTATTAAATAAAACGTCGTTATTTTTGTCGATTACAGCTAACGTAGCGTTGGCATAACTATTTGTAAAAACCGCAGATCCGGCTGGGTTTAATTGCATTGCAGATAAATCGCCACCAAGGGCTCCAAAAGCGCCACTCATTGCATTGTATCTCGCTGTTCCGTAAACACCATCCGAGGCATATCTAAGACCATCAAAAATACTTTGTGAGTTCATCGAAGACATAGCAATTCCCATGATGAACAAGAAGGTAATCTTTTTCATATAGCTAATTTTAAAGTAAATTATATTGATTAGTTTAATCCGCCACCGCGTCTTGATGAGCCACCGCCACGACTTCCGCCACGACTTCTCGAACTCCCGCCGCTGCTGCGCATGCCACTTGATCGCGAACCCGAGCTTCGGGACATATTAGAAGAGCGATTTGACGATCTGCTACTGTTCATATTTCTTGATCGGCTCGAAGATCGATTTGTTCTCAAGTTATTGGTAGACCGTCTATTATTAGACGCATTCGTGTTCCGCATATTTCCGGAAGTTGTTGCGCGACGGTTATTGGTTGCAGTACGACTATTTGAAATATTATTGGATCTGCGCATTGCAGAATTATTGATTCTTCTGTTATTTTCTGAACTCGAATATCTAGAACGGCCACTATTAATAGCACGAGAACGATTTGTAGCTCGCGAGCTGTTAGCCGAAGCATAAGAAGTGCGACCATAATTGGAACGACGCCCGTTTTGATAAGCTACATTGTTATATCCATAATAGTTACCTCCCCAGTAGTTAGCACCCCAGCCCCAGCCATTGTTAAAGCCCCAATTGTTAAAACCCCATCCAGCGTTCCAGCCCCAACCAGCATTCCAGCCCCATCCCCAGCCAGCGTTCCATGCCCAAGGGTTATTCCACAAGAAGGGTTGATTCCATCCAAAACCGTAATTGTCGTAAACATTAATAGTTACATTGCCGCCATTAGTGCCCCAAGCCCCGTAAGATTCTTCTTGCGAATCTTGGATCACAATATAACCCTCGTCGTCCAACGTTTCGGTTGTTGTATAGCTATCTATGTCGGTAAATATGTTAGCATCTTCGGTTAATTGACCAATTTCATTGCTCTTGCTACTAAAATATTGTTTGTAGTAATTCCCTTTTGCGCTCTGATTAGTCTCGTTGGTCGCATCATTTGCAACAGAAGTAACGACTTCTACTCCGTTTGAACTGTATATTCCATCTTCTTCGAAATAGCCCGTATACTGGTTAGAACCGCAACTAGTTAACATCAAGATACCGCCTAGAGCGACACTCCATGAGAATGTTTTGTTTTTTAGGTGAGCAATGGTTTTCATAACAACAGAGTTTTTATTGTTGGACATTATAAAAATAGTTAGTTTTGCCAAGAATAACTAATTGTGAAACAAATCACAATTTTTATGCCAAACTTTAGTAATGGGAAAGAATTTAACCTCTAGAAGCGAAGATTATTCAAAATGGTATAACGAACTGGTTGTTAAGGCAGACTTAGCCGAAAACTCTGGAGTTCGTGGAAGCATGGTAATTAAGCCATACGGATATGCTATATGGGAAAAAATGCAGGCCGAATTAGACAGAATGTTTAAAGAAACTGGCCATAAAAACGCTTATTTCCCGCTATTAATACCCAAATCTTACTTTAGTAAAGAGGCAAGTCACGTTAAGGGCTTCGCAAAAGAATGCGCGGTCGTTACACATTACAGATTAAAAAATGCAGAAGACGGTAGCGGAATTATTGTTGATCCAGATGCCAAATTAGAAGAGGAACTTATTGTTAGGCCTACTTCTGAAACTATTATTTGGGACACTTACCGCAGGTGGATTCAATCCTATAGAGATTTACCATTGCTTATTAATCAATGGGCAAATGTTGTTAGATGGGAGATGCGTACGCG
>QIIH01000160.1 GCA_003229235.1 Flavobacteriales bacterium
TTCTTTTGCAACAAACCAAAATAGGATCACGAGCCCTAAAGTAGAGCTTTGCTCACTTTTGGACGGGCGAGTAATCCTTTTGTCCGTTGCGGATTGAGGTCTTTATTTGTTTAATAAAGCGCAGCTTTATTAAATTTTAGGGCCATCACTAGGATCACGCGACTTGAAGAGGAGCGTAATCCTAAATTGACGTTTTCACCCACCACTATATCCACTTCGTGGGTACTTTCATTAAATGTCCACAGGACATTTAGTTTTGCAAAGCAAAACTGCATTACAGTAACCTCTTGGGAGGGGTAAGGGGTGGGTTTAGTGTTTCCGATAACTTTTTGTAAAGCTATATTAACGTTTTCACCTACCCCTTACCCTTCGCAAACTTCGTTTGCTATTTTGATCCTCAATAACGCTCAGGGACCGTCGTCAAAATTCCCAAACCCGCGCTAGGGATAGAGCCTCTGTTGGAGCTACCCTAAAGTAGCGTAGCTTACTTTTGGGAGCGACTGGCGAAAGCCCGCCACTCGCGAAAGCGAGGGGAGCGCCCAAACAATTAGCCAACCTAAATAAATACTACTAACAATCAAATCGATATTCTTGATAACTTTTGCTGTAAGGAATCGGTGTTTCTTACTACTTTTACCCTTATAAAAACGATATAATTATATGGCTTCAATAGAAAGAGTTAAATGTTTGATTATTGGTTCTGGGCCAGCGGGTTATACTGCAGCTATTTATGCGGCTAGAGCAAATATGTTTCCTGTTTTATACCAAGGTATGCAGCCAGGTGGCCAACTAACCACTACTAACGATGTAGAGAATTTTCCTGGGTATCCTGATGGGGTTACAGGCCCAGAGATGATGATAGAGCTTATGGATCAGGCCAAACGCTTTGGTACAGACGTGCGTGACGGATGGGTTACTAAAGTAGATTTTACTGGCCCAGTACACAAAGCATGGGTTAACGAGACTACAGAGATTCATGCAGATACGATTGTAATTTCTACAGGGGCGACTGCTAAATATCTTGGGCTACCATCTGAACAAAAGTATTTAGAGCTAGGTGGGGGTGTTTCTGCTTGTGCTGTTTGCGACGGATTCTTTTACAGAGGACAAGAAGTAGTATTGGTAGGAGCAGGAGATTCGGCGGCAGAAGAAGCACATTATTTATCTAAGCTTTGTAAAAAAGTTACGATGCTTGTGAGACGTGACGAGTTTAGAGCTTCTAAAATTATGCAGGCTCGTGTAAAAAACACAGAGAACATTGAGATCTTATATAATACAGAAACAGAAGAAGTACTTGGCGATGGGCAAGTTGTCACTGGGGTTCGAGTAAAAAATAACCAAACGGGAGCTTCTCACGATATTGTAGCTACTGGGTTTTTTGTGGCTATTGGTCACAAACCAAATACAGACATCTTTAAAGATTTTCTAAACTTAGACGAAACAGGGTATATCATTAACGAGCCAGGAACATCACGGACCAACGTACCGGGTGTTTTTGTTTCTGGAGACGCAGCAGATCATGTGTATCGTCAAGCTGTTACAGCTGCGGGCACAGGATGTATGGCTGCTTTAGATGCCGAGCGTTATTTGGCCGCTGTAGAGAGCGAGACCATGGCAGTATAGTAAATCAAAGATTTTAAATGCAAAAAGGGCTGCTCTATGAGGCAGCCCTTTTTTATGGAACAATGAACTCGTTCAAAACTAAAAACTAAACGCTCTCTCTAAAAAGAATAAAACACTTGTTCCATAGAGCAAAAAAAATTAATGTTCTTTTGGTAGAATATGATAATAACTAAGCGCTCTTTTTAAACGGAAAACTCCATCTTCTTCTAAAAGCCAAAGGTGGGTAAATTGAGCTGTGCTGCCTTTGGTTTCTGCAGCGCCATTTTTGCTTTCAAAAAAGCTATGTGTTCCTTTCTGAATAAGCGCGTATACTTTATTGTTATTCTTTAACTCATAAACTTCGGTAGACCCTTTTTTTAATTCTCGTCTCGATCTATATATGGGATTGCCGCAGAGACCGTTTTTCATTGTTTCGATAAAAGCCCTTTTAGAATTTATGATACCGCTTATGTCGTGATAAAATTCTAAATCCTCGCTCAGTAATGCTTCTAAATACTGCATTTCGCAATTGTTAAAACTCCGCTCAAATAGGAGGCTGTCGTTTTTAACAATGCGTTTGTAATTTTTGGAATCCTTGGCAACTTGCGCCTGCGTAGCGTGATTGAAGCCAAAAAGCAGGCACAGAAGTATAGTTAATCGGTACATGAGTGATGGTTTTTGTTGATGATTTTTGATTGATGAATGAAAGCCCCCGAATCGATATTGAACTCATCTTGACTTTTTCTATTTCCTAAAAAATGACTGAAATTCGTCTATATTTTGTTACTTTTCTTATGCGTAGCTCTGCTATGCCTTACGAAAAGTGCCTCATCTATACAAATTTCATCTCATTTTCGGTTAAAAACAAAAAGTCAAGATGAGTTCATTGCCAAAGAGGATGGTTAGTTAGTCTTAATGATAAAAAAAAAGCTACCTAGCTAACTAGGTAGCTCACTCCGACGTATAAAAAATGAATGTCAATATGCTATAAAACACTCATTTTACGTTTGAATCACATCTTGCGTACTCCGCTAGAGCGACTGCCTTTTTTGTTTACTGTTACGGGATCTCCATAATAACGAACGTCACCGCCACTACTCGCCCTTGCATCTAAATCTTCTTTTACATTTACCGTAATATCGGCGCCACTAGAGGCATTGGCTCGGCATTTTTGAACTTGTAACTCTCTTGCGTTTAAATCGCTACCACTTGAAGCATCGGCTGTTAGATACTTGGCTCGACCAAATACTTTTAGATCTGCACCACTACTAGTACTTATAGAAACTTCTCTTGCGTCGATTTCTACTTCAAGATCTGCTCCACTGCTGCTACTCAAGCTAAGTTTTTCGGCTTTAATTACAGAATTGACAATTACATCTGCACCACTACTGGCCTCTACTGCATCAAGCTCTGTATAAGTTACATATACTTTTTTGGCCTTGGCACGGCTGATTCCTTTTGAGGTTTTGATCTTTAAAAAACCGTTGTGAACCTCGGTAACGATTAAGTCGTGCAAATTCTCGTCTGCTTCTACCACTACTTTGTTTTCATTTCCTTTTTCGAGATAAACATCTAAGCCAGAAGCGCCTCTAACTCCTGTAAAGTCTTCGCTTATGTTTCTAGTTTTTGTTACGACATTTCCGTTGCCACGGGTTTGTCCCCAGCTTCCGCCATCGATTATGCAAGAGCTTAATAGCAATGCAATAAATCCTGCTGATAAAATTTTTATAGTTTTCATGTTTTTACTGATTAATTATTTGATTTTTGATTGATTATTTGAGATTTGTATACTATCAAGAGCGGGAGCTACTATTTGTGTAGAATCCAGAACAATAGAATCTGCTTTGATTACCTCCACAGCCTCATCTCGGTTGGTCGAATTGGTATTCCAATCGTCAGATTCATTATAGTCTTCGTCGTCGCTCCAATCACTGTTGTAAGTACGTGTTGTTTTTCTTTTCACCTTGGTCTTTGAATCAACTTCTGGACAAGTCAAGCATACAGTTTTACCTCGCTCAACTCTAAGATATTCTTCTTCGTCACCGCGAATTAAAATATCGTCGTAATAACTGCTATTGCTGTGAAAACTACGAGTATTGTTATGAGCATAAAGAATGGCTCCTACCGGTAAGTACACTA
>QIIH01000504.1 GCA_003229235.1 Flavobacteriales bacterium
GCGTCGCGAATACGATTCTAAGACACATACAGCTGCAGCTTTTATGCTCTACGGAATTGCCTATAAAACACTCTTCGATTTAAAGCCAAATGCTTCAGACGATTTGAGTGTGATGAAGAACAAGTTTGCCGGAATTCCTGAGATGTCAATTGCTAGCCCCCAGAAAGGTATTTCTTGTATGTTATTTTATTACGATAAGTATTTAAATCATCCAGAATTAGTCACGAGTGATAAAGATGTAATAGACTTTACCGTGGTATATTTTGAAGGTCTTATAGACGAGATTCAGTTGCGCTTGGGCTCATTAGAATATACAGAGACCATTACAGATCGCACTTACAAACTCGAAAAAAGTGAATTTGCAGTTTCTGGTTGGGAAAATGTATTTGAAGGCACGGCCAAAAGTATTGAGTTTAATAAAATTCAGTTCGAAGAAATTGTAGGTAACCGCGATGCCAAGCACTTTGCAAGACGCCTCACCGAGCGACTCCTTAGCTACGATTTTGCAACTAAAAAGAATCCTTTTCAAGAATTGGGTGGGTTTATGCCAGTTTTTATGGGCTACGGTATTCCGGGAACAGGTAAAAGTATGTTAATTGCTGCCATGGCCAC
The DNA here is from genome assembly GCA_003229235.1 of Flavobacteriales bacterium. GTDB lineage: Bacteria > Bacteroidota > Bacteroidia > Flavobacteriales > Flavobacteriaceae > Gilvibacter. The sequence goes on from QIIH01000504.1 coordinate 613, forward strand.
AAGGCTAAAAGAGCAATGTGATGTGCTCGACATACCATTTTTGTTTCATCCAATGCCAGATACGCTAATCTCTACCTTTCAAGGAGGATCGGCAGAAAAGATGGTACAATGGATGAAGCCTATGCAGGATCCAACTAAAATAATATTTGCACCTATTGATGATGCCGAAAACAATTTACAAGAGCGAACAGCTCAAGGCGTGTCTGCAGGGGTAAAAGAAGTAATTGGTGTCTTTTTACGATATACAGAAGGTGCCTATGCGGTAAACTATGGCAATTCTGCGGTTGGTTTGTTTACAAACCTGCCAGAAATGCTCGATAAGGCCGTGATTTCTCGTGTACAAGCTCGCTTCTTGATTGACGGAGCCCGTACCATTCCAGATTTTGTAGATCAGGATTATTTATGGTGGAATAAATTAAACAAAACCATGCCAGGTTTTGTTAATATGAAAGACCCATCTGATTATACATTTTTAAGTGAGCAAGGACTTGCCAAAAATTTAGGCGAAATCTTAGAACATGCCAATCGCCCAACAGAAGATCGCGTCTTAGATATTTACGAGATGACCGAGTCTAAGTACAAACACGACGAGCATTTGTTTTATGCCGAGCTTTACAAAAACATTCAAGTAGGCTTTCCTTTCTTTTCTTCTAGAGACATAAGAAACATACAAAGCGCTGTGTCACTAAGGCTTACAGACTTTGATTTACCTATCGAATGGTATGAAGATCCAAAACATTACTTTAAAAAAGACTACGATTCTAAATTGACGCTACTACAAGATTTGATGAAGCAGAATATGAAAGGCCTCAACTTCTCGGACATTCGTCGTCAAGAAGTGGTTAGATATTTAGACAATGTGGCTACCATCGCAGACACAGATTTTAAGCGTAAAGTTGAAAGACAAGTAAGCGACATGAAAATCCAAATGGAGGCTAGAGAGCAGTTAGAAAAAGGAAATCTGTAAATGGAAAAACTAGTTACAGCTGGATTACACAGCGGTGAACTCGTACATGTTTCGGGTTCGCTAGTGAAGCGCTATAACAAATGTTTGGCACTGCTTGGGGTAGCTCCCACTGCACTTACGACCTTTAGTGTAGATGGAATTGGGTGGAGTGCAGAAATTGCGGCAGAGAAAGAAGAGAACTATTATTTGAATATTGGCGATGCAAATTCTAACGGAATAATCGTCTCACCAGACCAGTTTAAAAAGGCGGTTTATATGCCTTTTCACAGTTTTGACAAAGACTTGATGTTCGCAGTATTTACCGCTTATAAGTCTGAGATTAAAGATATTACCAAAGATTCGGCTATTTGTTTGCATATCGATCAAGACATCGACAGTTATTACGAAACTTTTGACCTACTCAAGTTTGATACCATAAAAGTTCATTTTACCATAATAGGCAACTTAGACAAACGCAAAAAAGAACAAGAAGCACTTATCGCGGAATATTATAAAGGCAACAACTTTTTTAACCGAGAGCTTCATAAAAAAATACTCTCATCGGCCAAAAAATATGGAGACCTGCGAAATAGAACCCTTAGCCTAGAACCTGTCTCCCTTACAGTGAGTTCTTTTTATACTAGGGCTTATGGTGGTGTATTTGTATTGAGAGATTTTATTAAAGACATGCTGGTTTTTGAAGAGTTAGAGGCCTTTAATAAATCGATTAGCAATACCACACACGACGTAATGATGTTTCATGTTGGGCACGAAGAGCTGCAGCAAATTTTGCGTGATCATTTAATTGCAGAGTGCCAATTAAAAAGCGTGGTTAATACAGATAGGTACGAGCGTATCAAAATGCATTTGTTTGTTTCGCTATTAAAGGATCAAAAACATCCTATAGGTGATATTTTAGAGAACCCTATGTTGTACAAGCGTTACTTTAATAGTCTTAGTGAGACCGAGCAAAAACTCGTGAATGGCGTAGAAATTTACAATGAAAAAATTGCGCTGAGCAACGAATATAAACGTAAAGACCTGATAAACAACCTGTTTTATGTAGCTTTACATAAACCTCATAGCTCATTAGAAGACGAACATCGAGATCTAATTTGGAAGCTTTTAGTGAAAATGAACCCCAGCGATCCTGTTTTTACTTTTTGGTTCGACAAAGAACAATTTTACGATGCCTACGAAAGTTGGGAGGAATCTTATCAGCAGTGGGTAATTGATCAAATACTAAAGCACCGTAATAAAGCAAGCCTATGACACTAGAAATAATCATTTTTGCAGCCGCCATTTTATTTGGCATTGTACTCTACTGGCGAGAATCTAAAAACAACAAGTTGTATCGCATAGGCAATAAACTTACACATACCAAGAAGCTACAAATGCCCAAAGAAAGTCAAAAGGGATTTTTGTATGAGCAGCCCTTTTTGATGCGCCTAGTTTGGATTGCGACTTTATTTTTGGTAGCAGCATTAGTGATTAATCTCATCACACCTTTTAATGCTTTTGCTTTAGAGCTTTTTGTATCGGTTATAGTAGGCACCTTAGCCGGGACTTATATCGCCTCTGCATTTTTTGTAACCAAAGAAGGGTTTACCAAGAAGAATTTGATAGAAACAATCGCCAAAGGAAAAGAATTTATAGAAGACATCGCCGAGCCTAAAGAAACGGCAGAACCCATAGTAAGAGAAGAAGCTAAAGAAGAGATAACAGAACAACCTAAAGCTACAGAAATCCCTGAGCCTAAAAGTGCGAGAGATCGCTTAAAAGA
>QIIH01000333.1 GCA_003229235.1 Flavobacteriales bacterium
TCTGGCAAAAATGGTTCTCGTGTTGCATTTTCGCTAGTAGAGCGTGTGTGTCTAAGGGTTAGAAGATGCCCTATTTCATGCAGCATAGTATCACTATTTAAGCTGTTAATTTTTACCAATGCTTTGTTATAGCCAAACGATGTTGATGCAGCCCCGCCAAATCCTTGAGTTCCGTAAGGAACATAAACATTTAATGCCTTTTGATCGTAATACTCATTGTCATTAATAAAAGTCCATAACTGGTTTAATTGACACCTGCCTGTTATCGCAAAGCCATCAGGATCAAATCCTGGAGATGTTACGCACAGTCCGTCTACATAATTCTGGATTGGTAAATCGCCTGGACTGTCAAAAAAGTCAAAGCCGCGATACTTTATAAATATATTAAAGGGGTTTAGTTCAATATTAAGCATTGCTACAGATTCTAAGAGTTTTTGTTCACTCCAATCTGAACTATAGCCTCCTGTGGGCGTTTTCATTTGCCAAAAGAAAATATTTAACACTACAGGTTCAAAATCTGATAAATAATCTGCATCAACAGAATAACTATAAGCTGAGGCCGATTCTATTTCTGAATCTTCTGTAGCACATTCAAAATCGTTTGTTTGTGCCCATAATGTTGAAGAAATTAGCATGCAAAACAATAGAGCCGTTTGTAATTTTTTACGTTTCATAAGAATAAAATTTTAATTTAAGTATGTTGGGTAACTCGTTACAATGCTTATAACCATGTCATTATCCTATAAAAATTGGGGATAACGACACTTAAACTCTTAAAATCGGGGAGGAATTACTCAAATATAGAGTTTTTTTTTAACTTTTGCATTTGGATTAATTTTTGCGGTAATTAAACCCTTGTTAAATACCCCTAAGCTCGAAAATAAAATTGTAATTTAGAGCTTAGTTTAGCAGTGAAAGTAGCCTATGAGTACGTTTTTGGTCATTCAGCAAAAGCTGGAACAATTTATAAGAAAATACTATACCAGTTCTTTGATAAAGGGAGTGATATTGTTTTTTGCTATAGGCGTGTTGTATCTGTTATTAACGCTTTTAGTTGAGCACTTTTTGTGGTTAGACACCACAGGAAGAACGATTCTTTTTTGGGCTTTTGTAGGAGTCGAATTGACGCTGTTTGTTAGGTTTATTGCCTTTCCGCTGTCTAAATTATTTAAGCTACAACAAGGGATTGGTTCTGTTGAGGCTTCAAAAATTATTGGAAATCATTTCCCAGAAGTAAGCGACAAACTACTCAATGTAATTCAGCTGAATCAAAACAGCAGAGAATCTGAGTTACTTGCGGCGAGTATCGACCAAAAAGCATCACAACTTGAGCCTATTCCGTTTAAAAATGCGATTAATTATGCCGGAAACGCCAAGTATTTGAAGTATGCCGCGATTCCGATAGCAATTTTTATTATTGGTTCTTTGGTTGGCGATAAAGACCTCTTCAGCAATAGTTATAAAAGAGTAGTTAATTACGACACCGCTTACGAGCCACCTGCGCCTTTTAGCTTTTTTATTGAGAACGAAAACCTCGAAGCCATAGAGTTTAAAAACTTTACACTACGTGTTGCCGCTGTTGGCGAAGTGGTTCCAGAAAACCCTTCAATTGTATATAACGATCAGACGTATTTTTTAAAAGCAGTTGGGCCGGGATTATTCGAATATACTTTCGCTCAGCCCACAGAGGACATTAGTTTTTCACTAACGGCAAATACTGTGAATTCTCGCCCTTACAAGTTGACTGTAGTAAAAGTGCCAACCTTAGTCGCTATGCAAATGGTGATGGACTATCCTGCATATACCGGCAAAAAAGACGAAATTATTACCAATACAGGGAATGCTTCGGTACCCGAAGGAACACAAATAGGATGGAAGCTAACCACTAAGCAAACACAAGATGCAGTTATTAAACTCAAAGACACGGCCTTTGTATTTACTAAAAATGGCGAAGAATTTTCTCTAGAGAAAAGACTCTATAACGACTTTGATTATGCCATTACAACTTCTAATGCAGCACTTAAGGACTACGAGAACTTATCGTTTAAAATAGACGTTATAAAAGACAACTATCCCAGTATTCAACTACAAAGCAAAGTAGATACTATAGATTCACAAATCACTTACTTTTTGGGCCGTATTAGCGACGATTATGGCTTGTCTAAGCTGCAGTTGGTGTATTATCCCTCTGGCGAAGAAGACAAGAAAATAGCAGAGCCTTTGGTACTCAATAAAGGCGTTTTTGATCAATTTACCTATGCCTTTCCGGCGGATTTGCCTTTAGAGAAGGGAATTGCCTACGAATACTATTTTGAGGTGTTTGACAATGATGCAATTCACAGTTATAAAAGCAGTAAATCTGGAGTTTATTCTTTTAGAATGCTTACCGATGACGAGCAGGAGAATAAGCAGTTAGAGCAACAACAAAACTCTATCGATGGCCTAGATGAATCTCTTGAAAAACTAAAAGAACGTGAGGCCTTGCTTAAAGAGCTTTCAAAATTACAAAAAGAAAAAGCTTCTCTTAACTGGAATGACAAAAAGAAGATCGAAAACTACATTAAGCGACAAAAACAGCAGGAGCAGATGATGAAAAACTTCTCTAAGCAGTTGGAACAAAACCTCGAGAATTTTGAGCAGGATAAGGAAAACGATCCTTTTAAAGAACAGCTTCAGGAGCGTCTAAAAGAAACGCAAGAAGAGTTAGACAAAAATGAGGAGTTGCTCAAGGAATTGGAAAAGCTTCAGGAGAAAATTAAGAAAGAAGAGCTCACAGAAAAGCTCGAAAAGCTGGCCAAGAACAATAAAAATCAAGAACGAAATTTAGAACAACTGCTAGAGCTTACTAAGCGTTATTATGTAACCAAAAAGACAGAGAAAATTGCAGACGAGCTTCAAAAATTAGGCGAAAAGCAGGAGAAGTTGGCCGATGCGCCAGAAGACGAAAACACCAAAGAGGCGCAGGAAGATCTCAACGAGCAATTTCAAGATCTTAAAAAGCAATTGGAAGAGCTCAGAGAACAAAACGAAGCTCTTAAGGAGCCCATGGATATTGCGCAGGATAAGACGGGAGAAAAAACTGTAGAGGAAGAGCAACAAAAGGCAACCGATAAACTTGAGCAGCAGCAGCCTCAAAATGCCGGCGAGAACCAAAAGAAAGCCGGTAAGAAAATGAAAGAGATGGGCGATCAGATGGCCCAACAAATGAGCGGTTCTTCGATGGAAGCGATGGAAGAAGATTTAGACATGCTTAGGCAAATACTAGACAATTTGGTAGTGTTTAGTTTTGAACAAGAAGATTTGATGCAAGACTTTAGAGAGATCGA
>QIIH01000218.1 GCA_003229235.1 Flavobacteriales bacterium
CGATCCTTTAGGATACTTCATAAATGCGCCTAATGTAGCATAAGACAATCGCAAGCCTCCTTCTACTCCTGGGCGACTTTCGGTAAGAATCCTAAAGCCATTCGCGTTGCCCTCGTAATCGATTAAATCTTGATACTGAGCCGGTGTTAAACCATCCTTATATTGAATGCCAGTACCTCGAGAAAAAAATTCGCCAATTGCCTTTTCTCCCGAATGCCCAAATGGAGGATTCCCTATGTCGTGCGCTAAGGAGGCAGCCGCTACTATTGCCCCAAAATCGTTAAAAGTATAGCCGTGTACTTTTTGCAGATGAGGATGCTTTTCTATAATTATTTTACCGGCTAATCGTCCTAACGAACGCCCTACAACGCTTACTTCTAAGCTATGAGTGAGCCTTGTATGAACAAAATTTGTCTTAGACAGCGGTATAACTTGAGTTTTATCTTGTAAACTCCTAAAAGCCTGCGAAAAAATGATACGATCGTAATCTACTTCAAAACCCAGACGGGTTTCGTCTTGTTCTGCTCTTAGTCTTTTATGAGTGTCGCCGTGTCGCTTTAAGGATAGTAATTGCTCCCAGTTCATCAGGTTATTTTAGAGGCAGAAAGATACACATTTTTGAATGTCCAAATTGGGTTAAATATAGTTTTGAAGCTGTGAAAAACATATGCTTAAATTAATCATTACAAAACGTTAAGTTAACATTGGAGTTGGTTCTTTGTGGCAACAAAAACTAATAGTGTACAAATGAAACTTAAAACACTAGCACTCATAGCTTTTTTTGCCTTTATTGGCCAATCGTATTCACAAGAAGTATCCGACACCTCTTTTGGGAAAGGTCTACTCAACTTTACAGCAAAAGACAGTTCGTTTAGCGTTAAGTTTGCGCCAAGATTCCAAGTTCGGACCAATGTTTTTTGGGGCCATAATGGAGACAATTACAACAGTGCAGAATACAACTTTATAATACGTCGTGCGCGTCTAAAATTTGATGGTTTTGCCGTTAGTCCAAAATTAAAATACAAACTTGAGCTTGGTTTATCTAACAGAGATATTGCTGGCGCCAATGAGTTTAACCAAAACTCCCCTAGATATATTCTAGATGCAGTTATCATGTGGAATTTTTACGAGAACTTCGAGTTATGGGCTGGTCAAACCAAATTGCCTGGAAACGTCGAGCGCGTAGTGTCTTCTGCTAATTTGCAGTTAATAGATCGTTCGCTATTAAATAGCAACTTTAATATAGATCGCGATTTAGGGATTCAGATTCGTCACTGGACAAAATTATCTGGCAACTTTGTGATGCGAGAAAAATTTGCGCTGTCACAAGGAGAAGGCCGTAACGTTACCGTGGGCAATTTAGGAGGGCTACAATACACAGGACGTTTAGAGTTTTTACCTTTCGGAATCTTTGCTTCTAAAGGCGATTATGTACAAGCAGATTTAAAAAGAGAGCCCAAGCCTAAACTTATGGTTGGAGTTTCTTACGACTACAATCAAAATGCAGTTAAAACTCGTAGCAACTTGGGGGCTTATATGTATTTAGAAGATGCCACGCTCTACCAAACAGACATTACTACACTATTTGTAGATGCCATGTTTAAATATAAAGGCCTCTCTATAATGGCCGAATACGCCAATAGAGATGCAGATAGCCCTGTGGCTGTTAATGCAGATGGAACAGAAACAGGCGATATAGTACGTGTAGGTAGCGGTTTTAATATGCAGGTCGGGTATTTATTTAAATCAAACTACGAAGTGGTTGGGCGATATACCACCATCGATCTTGACGACATTACAGGTAGAGCAATGGAAGGACAATACACTCTAGGTGTTTCTAAATACATTGTTGGGCATAAATTAAAAGTGCAGTCTGATGTTAGTTATACAACAGCAGACGGAAATGCGCACAGCATTTTGTTTAGAATGGGCTTTGACCTACACTTTTAAAATTTTAGATATAACAATTTGGTAACAAATGTCCCAGTATATTTTAGGACATTTACAACAGTTTTAAAGACGTAAAATATTATGGATAATATTTATTTATTTATGCTTGTCGCTTTGGTTGTTTTGGCCGTTGCAGACATCGTCGTTGGCGTGAGTAATGACGCTGTTAACTTCTTAAATTCGGCCATTGGCTCAAAAGCTCTTTCTGTTAGAACCATAATGATAGTGGCGAGTTTAGGTATTTTTATAGGTGCCGTTTATTCTAGCGGACTTATGGAAGTAGCTAGAAAGGGAATCTTTAATCCCAGCGAATTCTATTTTGACGAAATCATGGTCATATTCATGGCCGTTATGATCACAGATATCCTGTTGCTCGACTTCTTTAATACGTTAGGTTTACCAACTTCTACTACGGTTTCGATCGTATTTAATTTATTAGGTGCAGCCGTTGTAATGTCGCTTATAAAAATAAGCGGTTCAGACTCTCAAACAATTGCAGATTTAGGTAATTATATTGCCACAGAAAAGGCTATACAAATAATTTCGGGAATCCTGCTGTCGGTAGTTATCGCCTTTTCTGTCGGGGCATTTGTACAATGGATTTCGAGATTAATTTTTACTTTTCAGTTTGAGAGAAAAATGAAGTCCTTTGGAACTATTTTTGGTGGAATCTCACTTACGGCGATTCTCTACTTTATCTTTATGAAAGGCCTTAAAGGAACTCCGTATTACAAAGACCTTAGTGGATATATCGAAGGTAATGAGTTGATAATTATTATCGTTGGATTTTTAATTTTTGCAGGGTTTTCTTATTTATTTCAGAAGATTACAAAAAAGAGTATCCTTCTTGTGGTAATCGCAGTTGGTACTTTTGGATTGGCTCTTGCGTTTTCTGGTAACGACTTAGTAAACTTTATTGGGGTGCCAATGGCTGCGTATCATTCTTACGAAGCTTGGTCTGTTTCTGGTATTGATGCTGGTGCTTTCTCGATGGGCTTCCTTGAAGATAAAGTCCCTGCAGAACCGCTTTTATTATTTATTGCAGGCGGAATCATGGTGCTTACTCTTTGGTTCTCTAAAAAAGCCAAGACTGTCGCAGAAACAGAGATTAGCTTATCAAGACAAGGCGAAACTCACGAAAAGTTTCAACCAAACATGCTCTCCAGAGCAGTGGTTCGTGGTACTTCTTGGATTTCGCAAGGGATGTCTTATATAATTCCTGCGGCTGCACAAGAAAAGATTAGTGCCAGATTTGCCAAGCCAGACGAAAAAATGCTTACAAAAGACCAGAGTATCGATGCCCCTGCATTTGATATGATTCGTGCTTCTGTAAACTTGATGGTCGCAGGAGTACTAATCTCT
>QIIH01000498.1 GCA_003229235.1 Flavobacteriales bacterium
AAGAATGCTAAATACTAAGCCAACTAAACTAAAGATACTCCTTACCGGATCGGGCGGGCAACTGGGCCAATGCCTAATGTTGGCCCTAGAAGAACAAGAAAGGGTTACAGTTTATGCATTTGACAAAAATTCTTTGGACATTACAGATTCTGAGGCTTTGGAACGATTGTTCCAGAAGATAAAACCAGATTATTGTATCAATTGTGCGGCTTATACCAAAGTAGAACAAGCCGAATCAGATAAAGAAATTGCCTTTACTATCAATTCTGAAGCTACCAAGGCACTCGCAAAGTTGTGTGTTCACTTTGAAGTTACTCTTATTTATCCTTCGACAGATTATGTTTTTGACGGGAAATCTACCACCCCTTATTCAGAAGACGATAGTACTGCTCCCATCAATGTTTATGGGGCTTCTAAGTTGGATGGAGAGCAGGTTATTTTGCAGAAAATGCAAAAGTATTTTATTGTGAGAACTTCTTGGTTATACAGTGAGTTTGGCCAAAATTTTTATAAAAGTATGGTCGCTAAGTTTGATAATGCCGCTGCCATATCGATTACCACAGAACAAACTGGCACCCCAACAAACGCGCATGATCTGGCTGCATTTATAGTACAATTGGTCAATTCTGGAACCAGTAATTATGGGGTTTATCATTATAGCAACAGTGGCGAAGCTACTTGGTACGATTTTGCAAAAGCAATTTATGAGTATTCGCCCAGATTTAAAGTAGCAAGCCTTGGCGCAATCGATCATTATGTTACTTTTGCAGCTAGACCAGCTTATAGTGTTTTGTCTAAGGACAAGTGCAAAGAGGTTTTTGGAACGACTGTTCCGCATTGGAAAAAGAGTTTATATCAATTGATGAATCGTCACTTATGAGCAAGCACTTGATTGTTTTTGGCACTCGCCCCGAAGCTATTAAGATGGCCCCGTTAGTTAGCTTGTTTAAAGAGCAAGATGGTTGGGATGTTAAGGTGTGTGTAACGGCGCAGCATCGAGAGATGCTCGACCAAGTACTTTCGTTTTTCGAAATTACTCCAGATTACGATTTAAATTTAATGCGCCCAAATCAAAATTTGTATGGGCTAACAGCAGCCATACTTGAAGGAATGAAGCCTGTTTTAGAAGATTTTAATCCAAACTATGTTTATGTGCATGGAGATACCACAACTTCTATGGCCGTTGGAATTGCAGCCTTCTATTCTGGGGCCAAAATATGTCATGTAGAAGCTGGCCTGCGCACCTTTGACCGTAAGTATCCCTTTCCAGAAGAATTTAATCGAACGCTCACGGGTAAAATTGCCGACTATCATTTTGCGCCAACTCCGCTTTCGCAAAGTAATTTATTGGCAGAAAACGTTAATGCATCTCATATAACTATAACAGGCAATACAGTAATTGATGCGCTGTTATATGCAACCGAAAAAGTAAACCAGCCCGATTTTAGTGATTCTGAAGTTCAAACGCTCAAAGAGACCTTAGATTTTGACAAAAAAATTATCTTGGTTACCGGTCACAGAAGAGAAAATCACGGAGAAGGTCTCATACAGATTTGCTCTGCCTTAAAAGCGGTAGCAGCAATACATTCAGACGTACAGATTGTATACCCTGTGCATCTTAACCCAAATGTAAATGGGCCTGTACATGAACTTTTACAAGGAGTGGAGAATATTAAACTTATCCAGCCACTTGCTTATGCAGCTTTTATTTGGCTGATGGAAAAAAGCTATCTAATAATTACAGATAGCGGTGGAATACAAGAAGAAGCACCTAGTTTAGGCAAACCTGTTTTGGTTACCAGAACCACCACCGAACGCCCTGAAGCGGTTGATGCAGGGACAGTGTTGCTTTTAGGCACCGATTCAGCAAAAATAGTGGCACATTGCAATACACTTATTACAGATAGCACTGAATATAAAAAAATGAGCTCGCTTCACAATCCTTATGGCGACGGGAAGGCTTGTGAGCGGATTGTTACATTTATGAAACAATTAGAAAATGGCAGATAAACCAACAGTTGTAATGATGGGCTTAGGCTATATTGGCCTCCCAACTGCAGCACTTATTGCAAGCCGAGGCATGCAAGTGACGGGGGTAGATATTCACCGTAATGTGGTAGACACTATTAATCGAGGTGAAATTCATATCGTTGAGCCCGATTTGGATGGCTTAGTGCATCATGTGGTTCATAAAGGATTACTTACAGCGACTACAGAGCCTGTTCCGGCCGATGTATATTTAATTGCCGTTCCAACGCCATTTAAAGGCGACCATAAACCCGATTTGTCTTTTGTGATGGCTGCCACCAAAAAAATCATTCCATCGCTTAAAAAAGGCACGTTGGTGATTTTGGAGTCTACCTCCCCGGTAGGAACTACTCGAAAGTTGCAAAACTTGATTCTCAAAGAGCGGCCAGATCTTAAAAACGATTTATACGTAGCCTATTGTCCAGAACGTGTCTTGCCTGGCAATGTGCTCCATGAGCTTAAGCATAACGATCGCGCCATAGGCGGAATTTGCCGAGAATCGACCGCAAGAGCTATTGCTTTTTACAAGCATTTTGTCGTGGGAGACTTACACCCAACTAATGCAAAAACTGCCGAAATGGTAAAATTGGTTGAAAATGCCTCTCGAGACAATCAAATTGCCTTTGCCAACGAACTCTCTATGATTTGTGATGCCGCCGATATAGATGTTTGGGAGCTAATTGCCCTAGCGAATAAGCATCCACGAGTAAATATTTTACGCCCAGGAACAGGCGTAGGCGGGCATTGTATTGCAGTTGATCCATGGTTTATTGTTTCTGAATTTCCAGAACAAAGTCAAATTATCAGAAAAGCTCGTGAAGTGAACAACTACAAGACTGAGTGGGCAATAGAAAAAATTAAAAATTCAGCCTTACAATTTGAGGCGTCAAACAATAAAAAACCAATTATTGCCTGTATGGGGCTAGCTTTTAAGCCCGATATTGACGATTTGCGAGAGTCGCCCGCTTTGTATGTTACGGATACGCTTATCGATCAAGGCTTTACCGTGCTACAAGTTGAGCCAAATTTAGAAAATGGCAACGGCAGAGAGCTTAGCTCGGCAAAAGAGGCCGTAATAGCCGCAGATATTATTGTATTTTTAGTAGAGCATAAAGGGTTTAGATCCTTGAGTTTTAGTGACGATAAACACATAATGGATTTTGTTGGGTTAACATAATAGTGGGATGGTTTTAAAACACAAATATAAACGATGCTTTTTTTTACTGTTTCTGGCTTTTCTAATTATTAAAACTGGAGGCATCAAAGCGC
>QIIH01000434.1 GCA_003229235.1 Flavobacteriales bacterium
CAAAACGCCAAAAGAAGCCATGTCCGCATTGTAACAGTTCAAGAACACAATGCCGTGGTAAGCAGAAAGGAAGGCAAATGTATCGTTGTGCAGAGTGCTCAAAGTGGTTTAGTGATACAACAGGAACTCCACTTCACCGTATTCAGCACAAAAACAAATGGCAGTCGTATCTACGTTGTATGGAACAGGGGATGCCAATAAAGAAGATAGCTAAAGAGTTAGGGATTAGTATTCAAACAAGTTTTGATTGGCGTCACAAGATATTGAGTTCATTAAACCAGTTTGTTCCTGAGAAACTTAGCAATGAGGTGGAATGTGATGAACTAGAACTAGCACTGAGTAATAAAGGAAGCCGAGGTTTGGAGCGTAAGCCAAGGAAACGTGGCAGTGATTTTAAACGAAATCAGGGAAAGGGAGAAAACACTGTGGTTCAAGTAGTAACTGCTGTGGGACGTGATGGAGGAAAGATACTCAGAGCTGTAGCTACAAAGCGTTTAAGCAAGAAAGATATCTCTGAAGCCCTCGGTGATAAATTAGCTGAAGGCACAACGTTGATTACTGATAGGCATCGCTCATACAAAGCTTATGCAAAATCAACCCCCTCCATACAACACAAAACGTTACTAGCAAAAAACCACGTGGACAAAAACGATAAATCAATCCACTTGCAGCGAGTAAACAACACACATGCCCAGTTACGCAAGTTTCTGCTTCCGTTCAACGGTGTTAGCTCAAAATATTTACAAAATTACCTCAACTGGTATGCTTATGCCGGTGAGATTCAAAAAAAACAAGAAAACCATACAGCAATGGCTTGTGGCCGTTCTAATGGCTGACCAAGGGTATCAACTCTTTGAGCTTTTTAAACAAAACGCTGTGTTAATTAGAACTTAGCCTTATTTATTAACCAAGTATATTAGCCTTCTCAAAATACTGGGAAGGCTTTTTTATTTCTCTTTCGAATTCTTGGATGTAACTTAGGTTTGGCAGCAATCATTGTCTTAGGCAATTCAAAAAGAATAAGACTTGGCTCCCCTAACGTGTTTATTGGTAGTTTTGTACTAATGAAAGCATTGGAAAAGGTATTAGAAAGAAATAAAGTAAGGCCAACAGCTATGCGATTATTGGTTTTGCAATACCTCTTTACCAAAAATGTGGCAGTTAGCTTAACTGATTTAGAAAATAGTTTTGAAAAATCAGATAGGACTACTTTGTATCGTACATTAAAAACTTTTGTTGAAAGTTGCTTAGTACACAAAATAGACGATGGTACTGGGGTTTCAAAATACGCCTTATGCGAAGAAAACTGCAATTGCGAAATTGAAACCGACCTGCACGTTCACTTTCATTGCAATTTATGCAAGCAAACCATTTGTTTGCCAAAACATAAAATACCTGCTATATACTTACCCAAAGCTTTTTTGCCCCAAGAAGTTAACTTAGTTGTAAAAGGCACTTGCAACAAGTGCAGTTAATTCAATTCTTGTCTCTCTACAAAAAAATTAGCAAACCATATAGCAGAACATCTACCCTGAATTATTCATGCGTTTATATTGATGTGGGTACAAGGCATCAAAAATTGAAAAAGATAATTTTTCTGTTGTAGCTAGCTAGTTTTAATGTAAAATTCAAAATACTTATGAATAGTTCAGGCTACATAGAGCCTGTCTATAAACTCGGTGTCTGATTCAGAAAGTTCGTTATCAAGGCTTGTGAAGTCAAAAAAAGCGGAGCTTACTTGGGTAATCAGGCGTAGCCGAGTATTTTTTTGACAAGCATAACGAAGATATCGGACTTTATGGACAGACTCTGCATAGTGTTCGTCTAAAAACTCGTTAATCCCTGAACTCAGGTCAAGAAATGGCCGGATCCAAAAATGCAACTCTGTTGCACGGTGTTTTAAGATAGCTTTGTAAGCAAATACAGCACTAAGTGCGGTTAATAATCTACTAACTAATTAAAAAATCAAGCAATGAGCGAGACTTGCGAAGAAGAAGGATGTTGCGATATAAATAGCATTCCTGAGTCTGAAGAAAAAACCAGTATAAGTAAGAAGTACTTCATCCCAGGCATTGGCGTGTTAATTCTTTTATTAGGAATTGGGTTTCAATTTTATGGTGTTTCATTTTTTAAAGCACCCGTTCCCATAGTTTGGTTTGGCATCCTGTATCTAATCGTTGGCGGACCAATTGTTTTAAGAGCAGCAAAATTGGTAGCAAAAGGTAATGTTTATAATGAGTTCGTTTTAATGTCGGTAGCCACCATGGGTGCTTTTTTACTGGGTGCTTATGCCGAAGGCGTGGCCGTTATGCTTTTTTATGTGATAGGTGAGCTATTTCAGGAAGCAGCCGTAAGCAAAGCCAAACGATCTATTGAAGCGTTGCTCAAAATACAGGTAGAAGAGGTTACGGTGTTAGAAAATGGAACGGCACAAACCAAACACCCAAGGCAAGTAATAATAGGGCAAATTATACAAGCTAAAGCAGGCGAAAAAATAGCGTTAGATGGTACACTTGTTTCAGAAAGTGCGGCTTTAAATACAGCAGCCTTAACAGGCGAATCTGCACCAGATAACAAAGAAAAGGGTGAGACTGTTCTTGCAGGAATGGTAAACCTTACTAAACTGATAGAAATAAGAGTTACCAGTAATTACGAAGACACCAAACTTTCTAAAATTTTACAACTTGTACAAGAAGCCGTTGGCAGAAAAGCTAAAACACAGCTACTAATTAGCCGTTTAGCAAAAATCTATACCCCAATTGTTTTTTGGCTGGCAATAGCTTTAACAATACTCCCCTACTTTTTTATGGGCGATGCATACATATTTCAGCTATGGGTTGAGCGAGCATTAATATTTTTGGTAATTTCTTGCCCTTGTGCTTTAGTAATTTCTATTCCGCTAGGATACTTTGGAGGAATTGGAGCCGGGTCACGCAATGGCATTCTGTTTAAAGGATCTAATTTTTTAGATTTAATAACTAAAGTGGATACCATAGTAATGGATAAAACAGGCACCTTAACGAAAGGTGTTTTTGAGGTGCAAGAGGTAGTATCGGTTAATTTTAACACAAAATTATTAGTAGAATTAACCGCAGCTTTGGAAAGTAATTCTACCCACCCTATTGCAGAAGCTATTGTAAAATATGCAGGTAAAGATACTACTGCTTACAACGCTAGTAATGTAGAAGAAATGCCAGGGCTCGGACTAAAAGGAAAGGTGGGTGATTATGAGCTTTTAGCTGGCAACATCAACCTATTAAAAAAATACAATATCC
>QIIH01000224.1 GCA_003229235.1 Flavobacteriales bacterium
AAGGATGGAACAATCATCAAAAGCCAAAGGAAGAAAGTCTTATACATAGCCTGATTTTTATTTGATTAATATACAAAAAGATACCTCCAAAGAGGTAAGTGGCTATAAGAACTCACTATTATTCCCATATAAAAAGCCCGCAAGTAGCGGGCTTTTTATTATATAAGAGATTGATTTTACATCATTCCTGGCATTCCGCCGCCCATTGGAGGCATACCGCCTGCAGGAGTATCTTCTTTAATGTCTACTAAGGCACATTCGGTAGTAAGTATCATTCCAGCAACAGAAGCTGCGTTTTCTAAGGCAATTCTAGTTACTTTTTTAGGATCGATAATTCCTTCCTTGAACATGTCTACATAGGTGTCGTTTTTAGCGTTATAACCAAAAGCAGCTTTGCCTTCCATTACTTTGTTTACCACGACAGAGCCTTCACCACCTGCATTCTCTACAATTTGACGCAATGGCTCTTCGATTGCTCTTGCGATGATTTGAATTCCTGTAGTCTCGTCTAGATTTTCTGTAGTTAATTTTCCGAGTACAGATTTTGCTCTAATTAAAGCTACTCCGCCACCGGCAACAATACCTTCTTCTACAGCAGCACGTGTTGAATGAAGTGCATCGTCTACACGGTCTTTCTTTTCTTTCATCTCTACTTCACTAGCAGCACCAACATAAAGTACAGCTACCCCTCCAGCCAATTTGGCCAAACGTTCTTGCAATTTTTCACGATCGTAATCACTTGTAGTAGTTTCGATCTGAGCTTTAATCTGGTTAACGCGAGTTTTAATATCACCTTTTTTACCAGCTCCGTTTACAATAGTAGTATTGTCTTTGTCAATTGTTACAGTCTCTGCTGTACCTAGCATTTCGACAGTTGTATTTTCTAAAGTAAAACCTCTCTCTTCTGAGATAACGGTTCCACCAGTTAAAATAGCGATGTCTTCTAACATTGCTTTTCTGCGATCTCCAAAACCTGGAGCTTTTACAGCCGCAATTTTAAGAGAACCTCTTAGTTTGTTTACTACTAAAGTAGCCAGCGCTTCTCCGTCTACATCTTCTGCAATAATTAACAGCGTTCGGCTTTGCTGAGCAACGGGTTCTAATATAGGAAGTAAATCCTTCATAGAAGAAATCTTTTTGTCGTAAAGCAGAATCATTGGATTTTCTAACTCTGCCATCATTTTGTCTGCATTGGTCACAAAATAAGGTGAAAGAAAACCTCTGTCAAACTGCATACCCTCAACTACATCAACGTAAGTTTCGGTTCCTTTTGCTTCTTCTACCGTAATAACTCCTTCTTTCCCAACCTTATCGAAAGCCTTAGCGATTAAATCTCCAATTTGAGGGTCGTTATTGGCAGAAATTGAGGCAACTTGTTTTATTTTTTCACTTGAGTTTCCAACCTTGGTAGATTGTTTCTCTAGGTCTTTAGTAATAGCTTCGACTGCTTTGTCAATTCCTCTTTTTAAATCCATTGGGTTCGCGCCGGCAGCTACGTTACGCAATCCCTCTTTAACGATAGATTGAGCAAGTACAGTTGCTGTAGTAGTACCATCTCCTGCTAAGTCGTTGGTTTTAGAGGCAACCTCTTTAACCATTTGTGCGCCCATATTCTCAAGCACATCTTCTAATTCGATTTCTTTTGCAACGGTAACACCATCTTTGGTTACTTGTGGAGCACCAAAAGATTTACCGATAATTACGTTTCTACCTTTTGGACCCAAGGTTACTTTTACTGCGTTTGCTAATGCGTCTACACCGCGCTTAATACCGTCGCGGGCTTCTAAGTCGAACTTTATTTCTTTTGCCATAATTTTTGCTTTTCGCAAAAAGCTATAAGCACGTAGGCTTTAAGCTTTAAGCTGTTTTAATTAGTTTTTCTATTAATGAATAAGTTTTCTTATCGTTGCCTAAGGCCTATTGCCTAAAGCTTATGGCGATTTTGGCTAAATAATAGCCAAAATATCATCCTCTTTCATAATTAAATAATCTTTTCCGTCAAATTTTAATTCACTGCCAGAATACTTACCATACAAAACTGTATCTCCAACTTTTACGGTCATATCGTGGTCTTTTGTTCCGTTACCAACAGCAACGACTTTACCTTGTTGCGGCTTTTCTTTAGCCGAATCAGGTATATAGATACCAGAGGCAGTTTTGGTTTCGGCTTCTTGAGGTTCTACTAGCACTCTATCTGCTAGCGGCTTAATTTTTAAGGCCATGTTGTTTTATTTAGTGTTATTAAACTTAGTTTTTACATGCAGCTAAATGGCAGAAATTATGCCATTCATTAAATGCTGACAATTAAATAAAAAAAATGCCAGCTTGTCAGAAGCTGGCATAATTTATGTTTTTTGTAAACCGTTAATTAATCCTCTACAGGAGAGCCATTGTTATCGGTAGAGTTGTCTATGGGTATCTCTGTTTGTAGGTTGTTTGTGTCTATAGCTTTAGACTCATTTTGACCGCCGCTACCCATAATTGGTACGTTAGACAGTAATATTAATACCAATAGCAGAATTGCCAATGTCCAAGTGCTTTTATCCAAAAAGTTGGTTGTATTTTGAACACCACCCATTTGCTGGGTTCCTCCTCCGCCAAAAGTAGAAGCTAATCCGCCTCCTTTTGGGTTCTGAACCATTACTACTACCACTAGTAAAAAGGCTACTATAACGATCAGGACTAAAAATATACTAAACGTACTCATTACTTTTCTTTATTTTGGTCTAACAATAATTGTATTGCCCGAATTTGGTCTGCAAAGAAACCACTTTTTTCGGGATTTTTCAAACTTAAAATTTCGTAAGCCTGAATGGCTTTTTTATAATTTTTCTGTTGCACATAAACCTTTGCTAAGGTCTCTGTCATTAGCGAATCAGAGCCTTTTGTGAACTGTTTAGCAAGGTTTGGGTTTTTCTCTAAAGTACCCTTTGGAGCGAGCTTTGGCGTGTCGGCCAAAAACTTATCAATCATATCGAAGTGCTTTTTTTTAGAATCTTCTGGAAGCTCAGATTCTTCTTCCGTTCGTATTATGGGTTTAGCACTGGTTAATGATAGCCATTGGCCAAACGAATGTCGATCTTCTTTTTTAAAGGCTAAAGGAGCATCTACACCTAACGACATTTCTATAGTATTTACTTCTTTTTGCGATAGAACATCTGGTTTTTTAGAGAATAATTCGGGATCTAAAATTGCTTCCGCTTTTTGTAATTCAGATTTTAATTGTTTTTCTAGTTGTAGCGGTTTTTCGCTAGTAACTA
>QIIH01000388.1 GCA_003229235.1 Flavobacteriales bacterium
AAGTGAATTTCTAGAAGAGCACAACATTAGTCATGGTCGCTTTAATGGCGGAATGGAACAAAGGGATCGCGAACGTTCGCTAATAAAATTTAGGAATGGGTCAAATCAAATATTATTAGCTACTGATTTGGCTGCTCGTGGAATCGATGTCCCAGAACTAAGCTTTATTATTCATTACGAATTGCCAATTCATCGAGAAGAATTTATTCATCGCAACGGGCGAACGGCTAGGGTAGTGGCCAAGGGGACAGCTTATGTGATTAAAGCAAAGGAAAGACGATTACCCGATTTTATTAAAAATGCACCAGAGACAGATGTCACATTAGCCGCTAAACAAAAGGCACTTTTTTGGACGACTCTATTTACGGAAGAAAAGACAAAATATCGAAAGGAGATATCGCAGGTTTGTTTTTAAAACAAGGCGGTTTAACTAAAGATCAGCTAGGGCTAATCGAGCTCAAGCAAGATTGTGCCTTTGTGGCAGTTCCAGTCGAAATTGCCGGACGAATAGTAGATCAATTGAACAACAGCCGGTTAAAGAAGAAAAAGGTGCGAATCACCATTATTTAGTACACTAATAAACCATAGTAAAAACAAAAAAAATCTGTTATGTCTATACCATTTAAAGATTTAGGAGTAATTGAGCCCTTACAAAAGGCCTTAGAGGCTCTTGGCATTACTACGCCAACAGATATTCAACAGAAGGCTATACCGGCCTTGTTAACGTCTAAAAAGGACTTAGTTGCCCTTGCTCGTACTGGATCGGGTAAGACGATTGCTTTTGGTTTACCATTATTACAATTGATAGATCGAACAAACCCTACCATACAAGCTGTTATTGTTGTGCCTACAAGAGAATTGGGACAGCAAATACAAGCCAATATGGAGTCCTTCGCAGCTCAGATGCCAAATGTCACTATTGCTGCAATATGTGGGGGTGTTCCTATCAAGGCCCAAATAGAACGACTTACTCAACCAACTCAAATTGTTGTTGCAACGCCAGGTAGGCTAATTGATTTGATGAATCGCAATGCTATCAATATTAAAAATGCTAATTATCTCGTAATTGACGAAGCAGACGAAATGATAAGCTCGCTTGGCGACGGCTTAGATAAAATCGTAAAAGAACTCCCTAATAATAGAAGGACTGCGCTGTTTTCGGCTACCATGCCTGCTACTATCAAGCAGATGATTCAGAAGTATATGTCTAAAGATGTAATCCAGATAGAGCTTGATATAAACGCTGTTGGAAAACAGGACATTACCCATCAGTTTGTAGTCGTAGAACCTATCGAAAAGCTAAATGTTTTGATGCATTTTTTAAACTCCAGAATAGGACAACGTGGTATTATTTTTTGTAAAACAAAGGCTGCGGTTAATAAGTTGGCTAAGAATCTTGCAATTAATAAGTTTTCTTCGGGCGCACTGCACGGTAGCTTGTCTCAGCCTATTAGAGATCGCATCATGGGCCAGTTTCGTGAAGGCCATATCGATATTTTGGTAGCTACAGATCTTGCCGCACGCGGAATCGATGTTAAAGAAATTGCCTATGTAGTGCATTATCACTTACCAGATGTGTATCAAGTATATACGCACAGAAGCGGTAGAACGGCTAGGGCAGGGGTGCCAGGTTATGCGCTTACTATTCTTCAAAAGGAGGAAGCCATTGAAATTAAAGACTTTGAGGAAGAATTAGGTGTTTATTTTACCGAGTATCAAAAAGCCGATGCCCAGTCACTCGAAGAGAACAGTAGTTTGTTATGGGCCAAACAAATTTTTAAAACAAAACTCAACCAAAACCTAAGCAAAGAATTTAGGGAGAAAATGCATACCGTATTTCATCATTTAAGCAAAGAAGAGCTTATCGATAAATTAATTGCACACAAACACCCGAAGTAAACGAAGAGTGAGTTTGATAATAAATGGTAACTTCCTTCAATATTTAAAAGCCTTTATGTTTTCTAAAATCAAGATAGTTTGTAGTATTTTTTTAATTACTATAGTTTCTTTAAACTCATTTGCTCAAGAAAAAAGCCCTGCTCAATTATTCTGGAATCAGCTGCAAGCTCATTGTGGCAAGGCCTACGAAGGAAGTTTGATTTTACCAGAAGAAGACGAAGCCTTTGGTGGAAAACGCCTTGTTATGCACGTTATTTCGTGTAGTGAAGATGTTATTAAAATTCCATTTTTTGTTGGAGATGACAGATCTCGTACCTGGGTGTTAACCTATAAAGACGATAAAATCACTTTAGAACACGATCACAGACATAAAGATGGCACCGAAGACGAGGTTAACTTTTATGGTGGGACTAGCACCAATTCAGGAAATGCTAATATTCAGTTTTTCCCAGCCAATGAGCATACACAAGAGATGATTCCGTATGCCGCGACTAATGTCTGGTGGATAACCTTAGACGAAACATCATTTACATATAACCTAAAACGCCTAGGAACAGATCGTATTTTTAAGGTTTCTATGGATTTGACAAAAGAAATTGCCACACCAGAAGCTCCATGGGGCTGGCAGGAATAATAATTGGCACTATTATTGACTATTACTAGATAATTATTAATTAAAATTTATTACAATGAGTAAAGGAACAGTAAAATTCTTCAACGATGCTAAAGGCTTCGGATTTATTACAGAAGAAGGTTCAGAGAAAGAACATTTCGTACACATTTCTGGACTGGTCGATGAGATCAGAGAAGGCGATGAAGTAGAATTTGATCTAACAGAAGGAAAAAAAGGACTTAACGCAGTAAACGTAAAAGTCGTTTAATATAAAGTTATATTTTTTTTAGAGAAAGCCCATCCATGTGATGGGCTTTTTTTTGCGATTTTATTTAGGATATTATTCTTTGGGAATAGCACCATAACCTGCGTTCCATAATTTTTCGTTTAGCGAAGGAACAGCTGCTTTAATAAACAATTGAGCCGTTTTATTAAGAACTATCCATTGTGCGTCTAGTTCTGCTTTTCTGTTTTTAGTCGCCAGATTTATGCTTGGTAAGCTACTACCGGCATGATTCATTAAAAACAAGTACTCTGCTGTAAATTTATTTTCAAAATTCTCTACATCGTCGTAGGCTTGAGAGCGTCGCTGTACCATAGCTTCATCCCAAAACTTCCATTCGGCTAAATAGGATTCGATCTCTTGAACAAGCTCAGGATTAGTGTTCTCTGCTTTAAGTACAGCAAGTGTAGGCTCAAGAGAAACAGCAACCTGCTTTAAGTAGTTTATTGTTTGATGCATTATAGTAACTTTGGCTTCTACTTTGGCCATAAAAGAGTCGAATTCGGCAAAATCTGATGCCGGAATCTTTAAACTTGGATTGTCTTTTATTAAAGCTTGAGTATTAAGAGTTTGCCCATTGTAATTTAAACTTGCACTATAGCTTCCTGGGCCTACTTTACGCCCTCTAAAACTAGCTTCGATATACACATCTGGTACACCAGGAACAATCCCATGGCGCATATTCCAAACAAAACGGTTTAGGCCTTTTTTTAACGA
>QIIH01000490.1 GCA_003229235.1 Flavobacteriales bacterium
CGACGAGTAGTCCCGACTAGTACAATTTAATTACGAACTTATCACAATAAAAAATCCCGCCTTTTGGCGGGATTTCATGATCAATTTTAAGTATCTATCGGGTAACCGTTCCCGTAGGGAAAGAACTTAAATTTAGTGCAAAATCGTGAAACATAGGAGCTGTCTCATTCCCGGCCATTCCTGCCAATGGCTTAAGTGTAAAGGGTCCAGGGCTGTTATCCGGAACAGGCTCGACCGTTATAACTATTGTACGTCCTCGAACGTCCAATGGAAAAGTTTCGCCAACTGGTGCATTATTAAAAAAGTCTTCGCCTGGAATTGGAGGGCCCGAATTTTCTGTACCGCTAAAACTAGTTGGTAATCCTGCGTTGTCATCCATTTGGTCTATACTAGAAAAGGTTCCAGTAGAAAGGGGGCCAGAATCACCAATAACCCATCCTTCATAAATCCAACCTTCGGGCAAATCAGGTAATACTAAAGTTGCAGATGGCGGCATTGCGGGTTGTCCAAACCAAACACCATACTGATCATTTCCGTTGTTGCCTTCTCCACTCATCTCATCGGTCGGAGTTCTCAAAAAGAAGTTTCCAGCCGCTTCGCTAAAGTCACCCACTGCTGGTGCCGTACTAGTTGATACTGTAGCAGAATCACCACTAAAATCTCCTGCAATTAACCTTTTATTGGATGGATCTGGATCTGGATCTGGATTGGGTTCTATAGTTAAAATAAATTTGGTCGCTGCATCCAAAATTTCAACGTCCATCTCAAAGCTCGAACTAGATAATTCGCCGGCTCCATTTACTGTAAACAATCCTGTCGAGATCGTTATGCCATCTACCAATAGCCAGCCTTCGTAATTATAACCAGCCCCCAAATCTTCAAGTCCGTTAATGTTTAATAACAGATTTGCCGTCGTCGGGATAGTATCACCACCATCATCACTACTGCACGATGTAAGTACAAATGTTAAGGAAAGAATTCCTAAAAAAATCTTTTTCATTTCTTATTAATTTTTGATTAAGCTTCAAAATTAATAAGAAATGACATCTTTAAATGTTAGCTAGCTTACATTAGGCCGAAAATTTTAAACGAAATTCGTTTCTCGAGAAGTCAATCCGCTCTTCGGCTCTAAACTTATTGAGAATCGTATTGAGAGTTGGGCGGGAAGTTCCGAGCAACTTTGCGATATCATTTTGTGTATATGGGTGTTTTACTATTGTATCGCCTGTCTCAGGACAGCAATAGCCATAGTCTTTAGCGAGTTCTTTTATAAACTCTAGCACGCGGGTCTCGGCATCTTTAAAAAGAACCAGCTCTAACCTACGCTCAAGTCTTTTAAGCCTAAAACCTATGAGTTTATAAATTCTAAAACTAAAACTTCGATTATTGCGCATAAGGTCATGCATGGTATTTACATCTACAGGACAAATACTGGTCAAATCATCTACAGATTGTGCGAATTCGTCTCGTTTTTCGTCTCCTAAAATAGCCTTTTCGCCAAAGAGTTCTCCTTTGGATAAAATAGCTTTAACTACCTCGTTGCCATCTTCTGTATAGTAACCGATCTTAACTTTTCCTTCCTCGATTAGATAAACGTTTCGTGCTCTGTCCTGCTCAAAATATATATAATCTTGTTTGCGGTATTGATTGAACTCATGTGTTTGTTTAAAATTTTTAAACTTATGAGGGCAAAGCATCGCAAAGAGATTTACATCTTCAAAAAACCAAATTGAATTCACGCTTGTTGTTAGATTATACCTTTCAGACGAAAAAATGAACCTCTCCTTACAATCTAGTTTAAGTTGTGCGATGCATTTACTATAAATATCACTTACATTTGTTAGATATCCGAAATTGAAAATTAATGACTAGCCGACGAAATTTTGTCAAGAAGAGTGCTCTAGTAGGAGCCGGACTCGCGATACAACCCGATTTGTCTTTTGCAAATTCACTTTTTACAAATAACACCACACTTCGAGTGGGATTAATTGGCGTTGGTCTTAGAGGAACCAGGCATCTTACAAATTTATTATATCGCGACGATATACAAATTACTGCAATCTGTGATATAGACCCTACTAGAATTACAATTGCTCTAAATTTAATTAAAAAGGCAAAGCAGCCAGCTGCTAAAGTTTTTGACAAGGGCCCAGAAGACTATAAAAATTTACTTGCATTGGATAGCCTAGATGCAGTGATTATTTCGACGCCTTGGTTGTGGCATGCGCGTATGGCAAAAGACGCTATGTTGGCTGGTAAATACACTGGCGTTGAAGTTTCGGCGGCCAATACTATGGAAGAATGCTGGGATTTAGTGAATATACATGAGCAAACAGGGTCGCATCTCATGATTCTAGAAAATGTATGTTACAGACGCGATGTTATGGCCGTACTTAATATGGTTAAGCAAAACGTCTTTGGAGAGTTGCTTCACTTTAGATGTGGCTATCAGCACGATTTACGTTTTGTTAAATTTAACGACGGCAAAACTCCTTATGCCCGCGGGGCGGAATTTGGCGAAAAGGGTATCTCAGAATCTGCTTGGCGTACACAACATTCGCTGCTCAGAAATGCCGATGTATATCCAACCCATGGAGTTGGTCCTATTGCCACTATGTGTAATATAAATAGAGGGAATCGATTTGTGTCGATTAGCTCGATGGCGACCAAAGGTGTTGGTTTGCATAAATATATTGTAGATGTAGCGGGCGAAGATCATCCAAATGCGAAGTTAAAATTTAAGCAAGGCGACATTATCACCTCTATAATCGAAACTGCCAATGGCGAAACCATTATTGTAACACACGACTGTAATTCGCCACGACCTTATAGCTTAGGGTTTAGAGTACAAGGTAGCGAAGGTCTTTGGGAGGTTGATGGAAGCCGAATATATATTGAAGGCGAGTCTGATCCTCACAGATGGGACAATGCAAAAGATTGGTTAGATAAATACGATCATCCTCTTTGGAAAAAATTTGAAGAAAAGGCCACTGGTTCTGGGCACGGTGGCATGGACTTTTTTGTGCTAAATGCCTTTGTAGAGGCAGCAAAACTAAATGTAGCACCACCGCTAGATGTGTACGATGCCGCGGCTTGGAGTGCAATTACACCCCTATCAGAAACTAGCATAGAAAACAATGGCGATTCGCAAGATTTTCCAGATTTTACACGTGGAAATTGGATAAACAGAAAACCTTATAATTGGTCGCAAGACACTTACTAATTTTTTTTTAGATT
>QIIH01000211.1 GCA_003229235.1 Flavobacteriales bacterium
TTGTAAAAACCAAATGCCCTGTGGGCATTTGACGTAGGTACCCGCGAAGCGGAAAACAATAATATCAATAGAAGATTACATTAGCACCAGGAAGGAAACTGGCGCTAGCTAGAGGAGTTTTGATGCGAAATCTTAGCACCAGGCAGGAGACTGGCGCTAGCTAGAGAGACAAATAGAAATTAGTTTTAAGAAAACCCGCGTTAGGGATGGCAGCTAGCTACCATGTAGTGCGAACAGCCCGACCCATAGGGGAACGCCCAAATGAGAAAATAAAAAGAAAAATACCGTTTTCTGTATGCCCTTCACAAACTTTGTTTGCTATTTTCAAATCAAAATTAATTTTGATTCTCAATAACGCTCAGGGACCGGATTGAATCTCTGAGCCTAGAATAATAATGTTTAAATTTAATGAAGAAAAGGGTTGTTTTTTAACTCAGTTCTTTGCTAGCTAATATTTGCAGTTTTCTTGTAGATGGGTTTTGACTGTTTTCTGCCATGGGTAAGCGAATATTTTTCATGTTAGCTATGTGCTTAAAGATAATAAATGCAGGGATTTATACTAAGATGTCATATCAAAATATAAATTGCTGACACCCTGTCATAATTTATGAGCTGGCACAATGATTGTCCTATTGGTCACGAGTTTAAATGAAAATCAACACTATTAGAATTTATAATTATGAGTAAAATCATTGGAATAGACTTAGGAACTACCAACTCGTGTGTAGCCGTAATGGAAGGAAGCGAGCCTACGGTAATTCCTAATGCCGAGGGTAAAAGAACAACACCATCAGTAATTGCTTTTGTAGAAGGCGGCGAAATCAAAGTAGGGGACCCTGCCAAAAGACAGGCAGTAACAAACCCAACTAAGACCGTTGCTTCTATCAAGCGATTTATGGGGAACAAATATTCGGAATCTCAAAAAGAGGCCGATCGTGCTGCTTATAAAGTAGTTAAAGGAGACAACAACACGCCACGTGTAGATATAGACGGGCGTTTGTATACGCCACAAGAGCTAAGTGCGATGGTGCTTCAGAAAATGAAGAAAACAGCAGAAGATTACTTAGGGACTAGCGTTAGCGAAGCCGTGATTACTGTACCTGCTTATTTTAACGATTCACAACGTCAAGCAACTAAAGAAGCTGGCGAAATTGCCGGGCTTAAAGTTCGCAGAATCATTAACGAGCCTACCGCGGCAGCTTTAGCCTACGGAATGGACAAAAAAGGAATTGATCAAAAAATCGTTGTTTTTGACTTTGGAGGAGGAACACATGATGTTTCTATTCTTGAGTTAGGCGACGGTGTATTTGAGGTGCTTTCTACAGCTGGAGATACACACTTAGGTGGGGACGATGTAGATAGCAAAATAATCAATTGGTTGGCAGACGAATTTAAAAACGAAGAAGACATGGACCTTAGAAAAGATCCTATGGCGCTTCAACGTTTGAAAGAAGCCGCAGAAAAGGCCAAAATTGAATTGTCTTCTAGTACACAAACAGAAATCAACTTGCCTTATGTAACTGCTACCGCTAGCGGACCAAAGCACTTAGTGCGTTCGTTAACAAGAGCAAAATTTGAGCAATTGATCGACGATCTAGTAAAACGTACCATTGAGCCTTGCCAAACTGCTTTAAAGAGCGCTGGCTTGTCTACAAGTGATATCGATGAGATTATTCTTGTTGGAGGGTCTACACGTATTCCAGCAGTACAAGAAGCTGTAAAAGCGTTCTTCGGGAAAGAACCGAGTAAAGGAGTTAACCCAGACGAAGTAGTAGCTGTAGGAGCCGCTATTCAGGGAGGAGTTTTATCTGGAGATGTAAAAGATGTTTTGTTATTAGATGTAACACCGCTTTCTCTTGGAATCGAAACTATGGGAAGCGTAATGACCAAATTAATTGAGGCCAACACGACCATCCCGACCAAAAAATCGCAGGTATTCTCGACAGCGGCAGATAATCAGCCAAGTGTAGAGATACACGTATTGCAAGGGGAGCGTCCGATGGCAAGTGATAACAACACTATTGGTAGATTCCATTTAGACGGGATTCCACCAGCGCAGCGAGGAACACCTCAGATCGAAGTTACTTTTGACATTGATGCCAATGGGATCATTAAGGTATCTGCCGGTGATAAAGCAACAGGAAAGGTGCAAGACATCAGAATCGAGGCTTCATCTGGGCTTACAGAAGATGAAATCGCAAAAATGAAGGCAGAGGCAGAGGCTAACGCCGAAACCGATAAAGCTGCTAAAGAAATAGCCGACAAGATCAATGAAGCTGATGCTATGATCTTCCAAACAGAAAAGCAATTGACAGAGTTTGGAGATAAAATTAGCGACGACAAAAAAGCGCCAATCGAGGCTGCTTTAGAAGATCTTAAAAAGGCATTCGAAACTAAAGATGTGGCTACAATAACACCAGCTTTAGATGCAATAAACGAAGCTTGGAAAGTTGCTAGCGAAGAGATGTATAAAGCACAAGCCGAAGCACAGCAAAACGGGGCCCCTGATGCTGGAGCCGATACAGGTGAAGGTACAGAAGAAAACAGCGACGTAGAAGATGTTGACTTCGAGGAAGTTAAGTAGTTTGTGAAAATGTCTAGTCTTAAATAACCGATACAGATTGTTAAAGGATTAAGTTTATTAATAAAAGCTGAACAATGACTGGCATTGTTCAGCTTTTTTGATTTGTAGCCTTTTCTTTTTAGTAGTTTATATTCTTGCTATAAGATAGAGCAAAATTTGACCGAGAACATTCATTTTATGTGTTTCTGTAGTTGTTTAAGCCCGACCAGAATACGATCAGTAACTTTGGATCAGGTCGATTGACCGGGAAGTCGAAGAATTTTTTAATCAAGTAGTGCTGCTCTTGAGTGAACAAGGCTATTTGAGTTTGAAGAAGATTTACGTTGATGGCACTAAGATAGGGGCTAACTAATTTTGAAGTTATCTATCTACACGAAGTCTCTAAGACCATAGAAGGTATCAATCAGTTACTTCGGGGTCGAGACATTGATAAAAAAGTGAGACAGAAGCTAGGCATGCTAAGAGATCTTGAGAAAGTGGAAACCGAAATAGGACTTATTGAGATGGATCAAAATCTTAAAAAGGTAACATTAGCTATCTAGTAGTTGCCTTGTTCGATTTTAACTACATAGATTCTAGTAATACTTAAAAACATCAAAATAGTAAAAATATAAAAGGCTGCCTAATTTGTTTTTAGACAGCCTCATAAAA
>QIIH01000346.1 GCA_003229235.1 Flavobacteriales bacterium
GTCGCTCTTCTAACACACGATTAAAATCTAAAGTTGCATAAATATTTCCCTCTTTATGCAAAACAGGAGGTGTAATCCATTCGCCGTCCGGGCCTGCGATACAAGAACCTCCATTAGCCAAAACATCTGGGGCTTCGCGAAGAATCGCCTCTAAATGAGGTGTAC
Source organism: Flavobacteriales bacterium (assembly GCA_003229235.1). Lineage (GTDB taxonomy): Bacteria > Bacteroidota > Bacteroidia > Flavobacteriales > Flavobacteriaceae > Gilvibacter. The sequence goes on from QIIH01000346.1 coordinate 166, forward strand.
TTTCAGGAAACTCTTGTTTAGTCATTAAGCTAGAAACTGAAAGTACATAGCTTCTTGATTCTCTTGCGATAAATCTGGTAATATCCTTTGTGTTGTGGTCGCTGCCGGGCCATACGGCCACGTGCAAGTCTTCACCTTGCCCGTAGAGCGCAGCTCTTGGCAGCGGCATCCAGTTTTCCCAACAATTGAGCCCTCCAACGGTAAAATCATTTAATTTATGAACCACCAATCCATTACCGTCTCCAGGAGCCCAAGTAAGGCGCTCGTCGTAGGTAGGTTGTAGTTTTCTGTGTACTGAGCAAATTTTGCCCGTTGCGTCTATATAGACCAAACTTGCATAAACACTTTTGCCACCACGATCTAACGGGCGCTCAATAATTCCTAAATAGATTGCTATTTTCTTGTCTTTTGCCAAAGCACATATGGCATCCAAATCACCGTTTTCGATACAAACCGAGTTTCTCACATAATGAGCGTGTAGTTGTTTATTAATGTTTAAATTCCATTTAGCACCATTTGTCAAGGCCAACCAAAATGGATAACCTGGCACTAAACCTTCACCAAAAACCACTAAATCTGCTTTCTCTTTGGCTGCTTGCGAAATATACTGAGCTACCTTGAGATATTTGACTTAAAGCAACTTTTATTATTGATTTTTTATTCATAGTTCAAAATCACTTAGTTATGTAAATTGTCTTATTAACAGGTCGGGGTTTATCAGAACTATACTAAGAATACCTATCACAATAATCAGTTTTAGAATAGTATGCAACAAGATATAGTGAAGTTTTTGATCTGATCGCCATAAAAAGGCTAAAAACATTAACAGCCCAGCTATACTTAGAAAAAAGAAATAATTCATGCGGCCAATTTCGAAACGAACTAACAGCAAATATGTTGGCACGAGTGTTAAAATAGTAAGTAAGGTAAGTAACCATTTAGAGGTTTTTACTCCATACAAAACTGGAATTGTTTGATAATTCTGAACCAAATCTCCTTTTAAGTTTTCTAAGTCTTTTACCATTTCGCGCATAGATAAGATCAAAAATAAAAAGGTAGCGTGTACAAAAATGACTGTCTCAAAATTTTTGTAATACACAAAAACTGCAAAAAAGGGAATTACAGACAATATCGCAGCAGTAAAATTACCTATAAATGGATAACGCTTTAATTTATGCGAATAGAACCAAATTCCGAAGATGTAAATTGCGAAAAAAAGTACAGCCCTAAACGACACATAACTTGCAAAAAGCACAGACGCAAAGTTGAGCACAAAATAAGCTGTAAGCTTGATGCGTTGACTCACCAAACGGTCTAAAAGACTCTTTCGCGGCCTATTAATTAGGTCTTTTTCGCTATCGTAAAAGTTATTTATGATATACCCAGATGCAATTGCCGCAGACGAAGCCATAACCAACATAAGCAAGTTAAGGTCAAAGAGTACATCTTTTAAAAGCTTGTCTGGCGCCAGTATATAAATAGATGTTAAATACTGAGCAACAACAATAACCAGGATATTATATCCACGTACAATCGAAAACAAACTCAATCCTTTTTTGATTAAAAGCTTGTTTTTTCTAGTTAACATGATTTATTCAGCAAGAAAAGCCAGAATACAGCTTGTTCGATTTAAAACGTATAGACCACCTCTAATTTATGGTCACTTAAGGCCTCTTGGGCTTTGTCCATGTCACGTGTAAAGCCTAGCATATAACCTCCGCCGCCAGAACCACATAACTTCAAGTAATATGAGTTGGTCTCAATTCCCTTTTGCCACAATTCCTGAAAACCTTTCGGAATCATTGGCTTAAAATTATCTAAAACTACTTTGGACAAGCTTTTCATATTGCCAAAGAGTGAACTCACATCTCCCTTTAAAAAATCTTCTACACAGGCATCCGTATGCTTAACAAACTGGTCTTTAAGCATTTTTCTAAAACCTTCTTGCTTCATGTTTTCCATAAAGATTTGAACCATTGGCGCGGTTTCGCCTGTTGTCCCAGTATCTAACAAGAAAACAGCACCAGATCCTTTTTGATCTTGAGAAGGAATTCCGGCTGGCTCAATATTGTCTTTAGAATTAATTAAAATCGGAAGGCTTAAATAACTATTCAAGGGATCAAGGCCAGAAGATGTTCCATGAAAGAAAGATTCCATCGCCCCAAATATTTCTTTTAAGCGTAGTAATTTTTCTCGCGTTAGGTTTTCTAATACCGTAATTTTATCGCTCGCATACTTATCGTAAATAGCAGCAACCAATGCACCACTACTACCAACACCATAGCCTTGAGGGATACTAGAATCAAAATACATCCCTTTATCAATATCCAAATTTAAAGCAGTAAAGTCAAAATTAACCAACGCTGGTTGCTCTTGCTGTAAAGCTGTTAAAAAGCCTGCTAGGCGCTTTAAATTTTGATTTGACTCATGGGTAGAAACTGTCTTATGCTCATCAATTTTTAAGGCCCCATTATAAAAATTATAGGGGATAGATAGTCCTTTAGAATCTTTAATGATTCCGTATTCACCAAACAATAAAATTTTTGAATAAAAGAGTGGGCCTCTCATAGTACAGTTAGACTTAAGGTTAAAATTACGGAATTTTTTACCGTATCGCTTTATGTCTTAGGCAAAAGTAAAGCATATTAGTGTAAAACGCATTTAATTGATAACATAATCTCAAGACTCTAGAACTTAACATTTTAATTTTTAGTATCTTATGTAACCCTTAATCTGCAAAATATGCGCCAAAACAATCTAGCTTTTGTGTTATTATTTACATTTTTATGCACTCTAATCAGTGCTCAGACCAATACGTGGACTGGTACAGCAGCTGATACAGATTGGTTTAACAGCAGCAATTGGTCGTTGCTCGAAGTGCCAAATACTACGCATGATGTTAGTCTTACAACTTCAGCGAATGTTACGATTAACGCCAATGCCACATGCCAATCACTAACACTTACTGGCATTGCAGTTTTAAAAGTGGCTGCAGACCTAACTGTATCAAACGATTTGATTATAGGTTCGAAAGCGCTTATAGAATGGAATTCTGGACAGTTACAGGTCTCTGACATCTTGTCTAATTCTGGAACACTTTTGCTAACCGACTTTACCGAAAGAATACTTCACGCAACGACTCTAAACAATGATGGTACGCTACAAATAAAAGATTCAAATATCACCCGTATTAGTGGCGGATCTACTATAAACAATTCGGTGTCAGGGAGTGTTATTATTGATAGTGGTGGTGAATTTTTGTCAAATATTGGCGAAGCGACGCTTAACAACCTAGGATTGCTTCAAAAAATATCTAGTACAGGCGATTTTGGTATCTTTTATCTAATAGTTAAAACTAATAATACCGGAACCATCGATGTAACAGAAGATCAAGCCTTGCTTATTCTTGGAGCTGCAGCTGAGCTCAATAATTTAGAAGCAGGAATTATACAAGGCGTTGGTACTTAAGACATTATCGCTCCTTTTAGCAATGTAGGTCTCGTTGCTCCAGGAGGTATTTCTAGTGTTGGTACATTGTTTATTACTAACATATTTAATGTTGAATTACCCGGTGCAATTGCTATAGACCTGGGCGGCACAACCCTTGGGGGTTACGACCGAATTGAAGTTACAACCTGAGTTCGACCTAAAATTTAATTTACAGAGCTCTAAGAAAAGGTGAGATTTGAAATGTAAAGTTTAAAGGAATATCTAGATATTTTA
>QIIH01000031.1 GCA_003229235.1 Flavobacteriales bacterium
AGCAATCCCAAATCTAGCTCGCATAGGTGCAGTGAGCAAGCCAGAACGCGTGGTAGCACCTATTAGTGTAAATGGGTTTAAATTAATCTGTACCGTTCTGGCGTTTGGGCCAGTCTCAATCATGATATCGATCTTGTAATCTTCCATAGCCGAGTACAAGTATTCTTCGACAACTGCACTCAATCTGTGTATCTCATCAATAAAAAGAACATCACGCTCTTCTAGATTGGTAAGTAAGCCCGCCAAATCGCCAGGTTTATCTAATACTGGGCCTGAAGTAACTGTGATTGCGACGTCTAATTCGTTGGCAAGAATATGTGCTAAGGTAGTTTTTCCAAGTCCTGGAGGCCCGTGAAACAAGGTGTGGTCTAATGCTTCGTCACGTTGGTTTGCAGCCTCTACAAAAATCTTAAGATTGTCTAAAACTTTATGTTGTCCTGTGAAATCATCGAACGAAAGGGGGCGCAATTTTTTTTCGACTTCCTGCTCTTCTGGAGTGAAGTGCTCTCCGTTTGGATCGAGATTTTCGTTCATTTAACAAATATACAAACTAGCAATTTGCCGAGGGTTCTTAAGGTTTGTTTTTTGCAAATCACAAAGGAACGTTAATCGCTTATAGACAAGGACTTATTTTAGTAATTTAGTGTCTGATAACTAACCACCGTCGATGCGTAATTTTATCTTAGCAAGTTTGGCTCTCTTATATGGCCTTCTGAGTTTTGGACAAACCAAAAGTGTTACCGTAAATTACATATCTAATCCAATAATCGTAGATGGTATTTTGGACGAGGCCGACTGGGCCGAAACAGAAGATGCTACGAACTTCTGGCAATATTTCCCAACAGACAGTGTTCAGGCACGTAATCAAACGGCCATTAAGTTTATGTTTGATGACAATAAATTGTATGTGGGTATTAGAGTCGAATCTACAGGGGGTAATGATTATATAATACCTTCTTTACGACGCGATTTTAGAGCACTCGGAAGCGATAATATCACATTGATGTTCGATACTTTTAACGATGGAGCCAACGCCTTTTTATTTGGAACCAATCCCGAAGGTGTACTCAGGGAAGCCTTAGTTTCTGGAGGAGGAACCGACATCAGAGGCTTTACAACTAGTTGGGATACCAAGTGGGTTGGTGAAACCGTAAAACACGATGGCTATTATATTGTTGAGTGGGCGATTCCGTTATCTGCATTTAAGTTTAGAGAAGGAGAAACCAAATGGCGCTTTAATAGTTATATGTTCGATACTCAGGATAACGAGCGTACTACTTGGACAAATATTCCGCAGAATCAATTTATATTTAATCTTGCCTTTATGGGTGATATGATCTTCGAAAAGCCCTTGGGAAATTCGAAGAGTCCAATTTCTATTATCCCTTATGTAAATGGTCTGGCTGGGATTGATTACGAAAACGACGACAATTTTTCTGAATTCAAGATTGGAGGAGATGCCAAGTTCACAATAGGTAATAGCCTAAATCTCGACCTCACAATTAATCCAGATTTCTCTCAAGTAGAAGTAGACCAGCAAATAACCAATTTGACGCGTTTTGAGATAAACTTACCAGAACGCCGTCAATTTTTTATTGAGAACAGCGACCTCTTTGCCGACTTTGGTAACGCCCGAGATGCCAATCCTTTTTTCTCACGTCGTATAGGGATTGCACAAGATACTAGTGGGAATTCTATTCAGAATGATATCATTGCTGGTGTGCGCTTAAGCGGAAAATTAAATAATGATTTTAGAATTGGCATCCTAAATATGCAAACAGCCAATGACGATAAAAACGAAATTGCCGCTAACAATAATACCGTATTAGCACTACAGCACAAGTTATTTAGTAGATCGAATATTAGCGCGGTATTTATAAATCGCCAAACCACCAGCGATAAAGACTTCACCACCTCAGAAGAAGAATTCAACCGTGTTATTGGATTAGACTATAATCTAGCAAACGTAGACAACACCTGGAACGGAAAGTTCTTTGCGCATAAATCATTTACTCCCGGTAGTGGAGATAACGACTATTCGGCAGGTGCTCGACTCGAATATAGTATTAAAAATTGGCGAGCTCGCATGAGTGGTGTTTTTGTAGGAGACGATTTTAATTCAGATTTAGGATTTATTCGTCGTACCGATATTTTTAAAATTGACCCACAAGTGGAATATCTTTTGTTCCCTAAACAAGGCTTTATAAATCGCCATACTTTTAGCGTGTTACCCATTGTTATTTGGCGTCCGGAATTAGATTTTGAATTGGCAGATTATATCATCATTTCTAGTTGGAGAGCCGAACTTAAAAATACCGGAAATTTAGGAGCGACCGTACGTAATAGATATACCAATCTTTTTAGCGAATTTGATCCTTCTAGAACAGGAGGCATACCCTTGCCAGCTAACAGTGACTATACATACACCACTTTTGAAGCAGAATATAGATCCAACAACAGGCACAAATTTTTCTACAACATTCAAACTACGGCAGGGGAATTTTTTAACGGCTCAATTTTTACGCAACGTGTAGATTTAAACTACAGATTGCAACCATATTTGTTTTTCTCAATACAAGGGCGCTATGACAAAATCGATTTACCAGAACCTTATTCTGATAACGATATCTGGTTAATTAGCCCTAGAGTAGATGTAACTTTTAGCAAGAAGCTGTTTTGGTCGACCTTGATACAATACAACTCTCAATCTGCAAATGTAGGAATCAATTCACGTTTACAATGGCGTTTTGCGCCCTTATCAGACTTGTTCCTAGTTTACAACGACAATTACTACACAGACGATGTATTTGCACCGCGTTTTAGATCTATTAATTTAAAGGTTACTTACTGGCTCTACTTATAATAGACCTACACTTTAACAGATTTTCACTTTCTATCTGGTCTGGCTCACCTCCCATTAAGGCCAATATTTCTCTGGGGTAATGATGCCAATGATACTCACAATTACAGCGACAAATACCCCTAAAATTGCTTGTACTGCCGTTTGAAAAGCTCCCTTTATATCACCTTCACCAGTACGCCTAGCAACAATAGCGGTTACACCCATACTTAGTTCCAATGGCGATAGCATAAAGATTGTACGCCTTATGCTTCCAGAAGTATATTCGTGTTGGCCGCCTTTGACAGCTTACTTAAAGAGATCGAAATAGTCTGAAAAGCTTTTCGACGTAGGCATTTTTTGTTCGAGGATCT
>QIIH01000229.1 GCA_003229235.1 Flavobacteriales bacterium
CTAACTAGTTAGTCTTTCGAAAATCTGACTTCGAATTGAATAAAAATACATCTAAACTGTAAACAAATCTTAGGTCGAACTCAGGTTATTAGTGTCAACAAAAAAGGGGAGCCATTGGCTCCCCTTTTTATTTTACAAAGACTTGTTTTAAAGATTAAATGCCTCTTTTACTTTATCTACAAAGTCTAATTTTTCCCAAGTGAATAATTCGACTTCTTTCACGACCTTTCCAGAATAAGGACTGTCAAAAATTTTAGTCACAGTTTTAGGTGTTCTTCCCATATGACCATAAGCCGCAGTCTCAGAATACATTGGGTTACGCAGTTTAAGACGCGATTCGATGGCTGCAGGGCGCATATCAAAAATCACTTTCACCTTATCGGCTATTTGGCCATCGGTTAAGTTCACCTTAGAGGTGCCATAAGTGTCAACAAATATCGAAGTGGGTTCTACCACGCCTATCGCATACGAAACCTGAACCAGCATCTCGTCTGCCACTCCAGCGGCTACTATATTTTTTGCAATATGTCGCGCCGCATAGGCCGCACTTCTGTCTACTTTACTAGGGTCTTTGCCAGAAAATGCTCCACCCCCGTGGGCCCCTTTTCCGCCATATGTATCTACAATTATTTTACGGCCAGTAAGGCCTGTATCTCCGTGTGGACCACCAATAACAAATTTTCCAGTAGGGTTAATATGATATACAATCTTGTCGTTAAAAAGCTTTTGTACGTAGGCAGGTAATTTGGCTTTTACTCTTGGCATTAAAATCTCAATAATGTCCTTTTTAATTTTGGCCAACATTTCTTCGTCCGATTCGATGAAATCGTCATGCTGTGTAGAAACTACAATCGCATCAATGCGCTGCGGAACATTATCGTCGCTGTATTCTATAGTCACCTGACTTTTTGAATCTGGGCGTAAGTATTTTATTTGATCATCTTCGCGACGCAATGCGGCTAATTCGATTAAAATAGAGTGCGAAATCTCGAGCGCTAACGGCATATAGTTGCTGGTTTCGTTTGTAGCATAGCCAAACATCATTCCTTGATCTCCCGCGCCTTGGTCTTCTTTATTCTCTTTATCTACCCCTTGATTAATATCTTGTGATTGTTCGTGAATAAGAGAAATCACACCACAAGAATCTCCGCTAAATTTATAGGCCCCTTTGGTGTACCCAATTTTATTGATAACATCACGAGCAATTTGTTGTACATCTAAATACGTGCTACTTTTCACCTCTCCAGCCAAGACTACTTGCCCAGTGGTCACCAAGGTTTCGCAGGCCACTTTAGAAGATGGGTCAAATGCTAAAAAATTATCGAGCAAGGCATCACTAATTTGATCGGAAATTTTGTCTGGATGTCCTTCTGAAACACTTTCAGAAGTAAATAAATAAGCCATAAAATATATTTTTGTAAATGTTGTCAGTTGGTATAGACTACTTTAAATAGCGAACCTTACGGGCAACTAGATAAAAGTAAATATTTGATGTTTTGCCAAATGACATGGTGTCAAAAGTACATATAATATTAAAACTTTTAAATAGCTTGTGAATCTTAATTTGAAGCTGAATAACTGCTAAAATTTACTAGCAGTTTTATAAGCGTTAATAACTACTTGTTCCCCAGCTTTTCCTTTGATAGAATTGCCGTGTTCCATACCCATAATGCCGTCAAAACCGCGATCATGAATATATTTAATCATTAGTGTCCGATGAACATTTTTAAAAGCGGGATTTCCTTGATGGATTTCCCGCTTTAGTTTTTATCTTGATTTTTACGACAAAATTCAGATATATGAACAAAAGTAACAACTTTAGCGGACAGCCTATTGGGATAGTAAAAAAGAAAAAGTGTATGAGTTCATTACCAATCACTTTGATTTAGAACCCGATAAAATCGCTGTTATTTGCAAACACAGATGGCAGATAGAAACAATGTTTAAAAGACTAAAGCAAAACTTCCCCCTCAAATACTTCCTTGGAGATAACCAAAATGCTATTGAACTGCGAAGCACATCACGAATACCTAAAAAACCAATAAAATCAATGAGTAAATACAGATATGGTGTGGGCTTATTATACAACTACTTATGCTAGTGATTCAACGTAAAACAAATGGAAGATGGGCATATTCTAATATGGTGTCGATGATATGGTTCCACTTAATGACCTATATAAATCTATTCAAATTCCTTGAAAACCCCAACAAACAATGGAAGGAACTCACCACAAAACCACCAGATAGACAACTAACGTTGTTTTGAAATAGACCCCTTGCTATTGAGAATACAAAAAATAGCAGCATATTTACTAGGGGGAATGACCTCTTTTGGGGAAAAGCGTATTTTAGTCGGACACTAATGATAATTAACCATAGTTATGCAAGTAAGTTTAAAACGTGTAAATAATGGGTTTGGCTTCGAAGGAAAAGGCAAAACTGGCGATTTGATTGCAGTTGGTGATGTGTCTAGTGACGGAGTGAAAGGCGCAAGCCCAATGGAATTATTATTGATGAGTATTGCTGCTTGTGGTGCGATTGATTTAATTTCAATTTTGCAAAAGCAACGCCAACAAATAGATGAATATTCGATGGAAGTAAGCGGTGAGCGTTATGATAAACTTCAGGCAAGGCCGTTTAAAAGCATACATATTAAGATTTTTTTTGAAGGCGATATCAATCCTGAAAAGGCGATAAAAGCAGCAAAACTTAGTTTTGAAAAATATTGCTCAGTATCGCTAACAATAGAACCTTGTGTGACTGTTACGCATAGTATCGAAATTAACGGCAAACCAGGCAACTAAATGCCGATGGAATAGTTTCTTATGTTATCACGAAAAACAAAATACGGAATTAAAGCACTTACCTACCTCGCCAAAGAGGAGCAAGGCAAACCAGTACCAATTTTACTAATTTCTGATTCTGAGAATATTTCGCAAAAATTTTTAGAAAGCATTCTTTTAACTTTACGAAAAGCCGGGTTTTTAGGCTCTAAAAAAGGAAAAGGCGGGGGCTATTACCTTTTAAAGGACGCCTCGCTAATTTCGATTGCTGCCGTGTATCGAATTCTCGAAGGGCCAATAGCTATGGTACCTTGTGTGAGTTTAAATTTTTACGAAAAATGTGGCGATTGCCCAGACGAAGATGCCTGTAGTGTACATCAATTAATGATTCAAGTTCGTGACAATACCCTTTCTATTATGGAAAACA
>QIIH01000027.1 GCA_003229235.1 Flavobacteriales bacterium
GTGGGTCATATTGCAGGGATTGCAGCGGCTATTACTGGTTTTGCCTCTACAATTATGGCAGTACCAATTAGCACCTTTATTGGGAGGTATATTGATCAGACGGCTTTGCCTGTTTTTGTTGGGTTTAGTATATGCTCGGGGCTTTCGTTGGGCATTCTCTTTTATCTAAAGCATAAGAATCCACAAGGATTGCATAAAGATAAATAACCTAGAGAACGGTAAAATCTATTAGGGATTTGAGTACTGTTATTTTTGAAAAATAATTCGAGATTTTGCAAAGCATACTGTTTTTTCAAATATGCCCTTTTTCAAAACCCTAGTAAACCGTAAAAATACCTGATGTAAAAAATAAGCCTTTAATAGTTGGACGGTAATGACAACAATCCTTTCCCTAACTGGGTTTGCAATGGTTACGTTGCTATTCTGCTCTTCTAGAAGTTTGAAAAATATCCGCCTTCAAGTCAGGAATACTTGTCTGATTTTGATCAAATAAATATTTTAAGCATCACTGTAAATACAAATATCTAACTATCTGTAAATAAGCTGATTACTAATTTGTAAATGTTGATTATTATTGATTCAAACAATCGATAAGAACGCAAATCCTATTATTGCATAGCCTTTCAGAATTTCGGAAGCAGAAATAAAGTAAGCGAAGTTTTATTTATCTTTATATCCAACTCTATACAAGGTTGTATTGAGTTAGAAAACCACCTATTATGTTAAAAAAAATCACCTTAGGCTCCCTACTTTTGTTAGCAGTGGTTGCTTGTAAAACCAAAGAAGAGCCAATAACAGATAAGCCTATGACAGATGAGCAATTAGTAGCCAAAGCTATGGCTATCCATGAGCGTGTTATCACACTAGATACTCATTGCGATATTAGTGTTGCCAACTTCACAGATTCTATCAACTATACCCAAGAGTTGAATACTCAAGTTACACTGCCAAAAATGAAAGCTGGCGGCTTAGATGTGGCTTGGTTTATTGTATATACTGGTCAAGACTCTTTAAATACAGGAGGTTATGAGAGGGCTTACAAAAATGCTATCTCAAAATTTGATGCGATACATAAATTGTGCGAAGAGATTGCGCCAGACCAAATAGAACTTGCACTTACCAGTGATGATGTGCGTAGGATTTCCGCTAGCGGAAAAAAGGTAGCCATGATCGGAATCGAAAATGGTTACCCTGTGGGTCTTGATATTGGCAATATCAAAAAATTTGCAGACTTAGGCGGGCGTTATATGTCTCTTTCACACAATGGACACAGCCAATTATGTGATTCAAATACTGGAGAAGCAGACGACGATTGGCTGCACGATGGAGTTTCGGACTTGGGCAAGGAAGTAATCGCAGAAATGAATAAATGGGGCATTATGATCGATGTAAGCCATCCATCTAAGAAATCGATGAAAGATATGATAGCGCTTACAAAAGCTCCTATTATTGCGTCACATTCTTCTGCCCGAGCATTATGCGATCATTCTCGTAATCTTGACGACGAACAACTCTTATGGCTTAAACAAAATGGCGGGGTGGTACAAACAGTGGCTTTTAAATCTTATTTGAATACAGAAAAAGACAAGGCACGTCAAGCCGCAGAATCTGAAGTTGCTAAAGTAATTGCCGATTCTATGGGTGTAAAATGGTTAGAACGAAAAGAAGTTATGGCACTGCCTAGCGTTGAGCGTTCTGCATATATCGAGTTTTATATATCAATGATGCCTATACTAAAAGAGAAAGTAGCCACTATGACTGGCTTACCAGAAGCCGTAAATGTTGGTGATTTTGTAGATCATATCGATTATTTGGTTGATCTAATTGGTATCGATCACGTAGGGATTAGCAGCGACTTTGATGGTGGCGGCGGAATCGAAGGCTGGGACAATGCTGCCGAAACAGCCAATGTTACAATAGAACTCGTACGCAGAGGATATACCGAAGATCAAATTACACAGTTATGGGGCGGTAATTTGTTACGCGTTCTTGACGAGGTACAAGAAGTAGCAAAAACACTTCAAGCTGGGTAAACGCATTTATTTTGTCTTATTACATACCTTTAACCCTATGAAATCGATCTTTGTAATACTATCTTTTTTAATATCAACCATTTGCTTGTCTCAAGAGACACTTGCCAGACTGGATAGTATTTCTGAAAACTTTGTGTACGATATTAGATACGCTACCGATAATAATTTTGTAGGCGAAGCTGTGTACGACTGCGCAATATGTTTGCTTAGGCCAGCTGCGGCAGCAGCCCTTAATAAGGCCAACAAGTACTTTATGACAAAGGGATATCGAATTAAAATTTTTGATTGCTATAGACCCTACGATGTTCAAAAGAAACTTTGGAAGAAAGTTCCTAACCCGGCATATGTAGCAAATCCATATAATGGCGGTTCTGTCCACAACAGAGGCGCTGCTATAGATTTAGCGCTAGTGACTTTAGATGGCGACACAGTTGATTTCGGAACAGATTACGACTTTTTTGGGGTAGCCGCACATACAGATAATTTGAATCATACTAAAGAAGTATTAGCCAATCGCAACTTATTAACGTCTGGCCTAGAAATGGTTGGTTTTAAAGGCATCCGAACAGAATGGTGGCATTTTAGCTATACAAAAAGCAGCGGTTCGTCCCTTATGAACCAACCACTGCCTTGTAATAAATAATGATGTTTAGTTTATAGGATTCCCAAATTTATCCAATTCGATAACTGTTTTGCGCATTTTCTTAATCTCTGATAACTGAGTTGCTTTATCACCAACAATTACATACACCATATCTGGTTCGTTTATGTAGGAGTTTATTACATCTCTAAAATCGGCCAGAGTCATACTCATCAGGGTTTTTTGGTCTTGATCTACATAATCTACCGGGCGATCGTATTTAGAAATATTTTGTAGAATGCCTAACTTAGCTCCAAAGCTTTCGAATGCTCTCGTATTTTGTTTGATTATCATATTTTTGGTTAAGTCTACATCTGCTTGAGAATACTTGAGCCCGTATTGGTCTACCATCCTCTTAATAAGTAATAACGATGGGTAGGTAGCATTAGATCGCACACTACTACTAATAGTATAAGGCGCAATTTCTTTACGAGCCGATACTCTAGAATACGCTCCATAGGTATACCCTTTCTCTATTCTTAAGGTCTGAAACAACCTTCCGCTAGAGCCACCACCTAAAATTTGGTTTGCAAAATAC
>QIIH01000313.1 GCA_003229235.1 Flavobacteriales bacterium
AAGAGATCTAAAACGCTAAGCGTATCTAAATCGTATACGTTGTTTAGAATATTAAAAAGAGATTCTTTGGCGTTATCTGTCGTAGGCCTAACAGGTAAATTTTTAGGAGCGATTAGGCGCCTTCCTTTATGTGAGCCAGAAATTATACGCATTATATCCAGCAATTTTTAACTAAAAAACTTCCATTCTCTGAATGTTCTTGAGTGCATTCGACATATCTAATGTATGTATAGATGAGCTCGTAATAAGCGTCACCTTTCTCTATTCCTCCGGTGAGATACAGCAATATAGAATCTGGATTAAAATCGAGTTGTTCTAAAGTGAAAAGTAAATAATACAAAAAGTCTTCCTTACAACTATACGTAAATACATTGGCAAGTTGCAGTTGGTTATCTTTATAGGCAGTTAAAATTAAGTCGTTTTCTTGCTTTTCAATATAGACTACTTCACCTTGATCGGGCTTATTTAAGTCCTGTGTAGCTCTTAAATATACCGAAATACTGTGCTCAAAAGTGAAATCGCCATAGGTGTCAAAAAAGAAATTATTAATGTTAGTATACGGAACATATACATTGGACAACTCCAAAGATTGGATACTGTCGAAGTCAAGAAAATCGTTGGCAAGTAATCTGGCATTATACTTTAAATACTCGGACAGATTATTAGGGTCGAACACTTTATCTGGGACAAGTGCAAACTCCTTATTGTGATAAATAAGGCGAACCTCCTTTACGGCAGTTTGTAAAAAGGGTTCTCCTTTAAAAGATGCGAGTACCTCTTGTAAAACTTGACTAGGATTTAACTCAGAATCAAATACAACAGTCTTTAGGATGCTAGGCTCGTTTGCAGTTTCTAATAAAAAAGAAAGTCCGGTCAAGCTTAGCTGAACGGACAATCGTTTATTTGAGTTTAAATCTTTAGAACTATTGATTGTCCTTAGGGGTGTCATAATTTTTAGGCCAGTTTCCGTTGGTATTTACCTCTGTCATCGAACCAATAGTAATATGGGATCCGTTTACTTGATCTACAGAAACTACTTCGTTTTCTTGAGAAAGAAGATCGGGGTCTCTATCAAACAAAATAACAGCCTTCGCTACTTTTGCTTCAAAGACAGCAAGTGTTAATTCGTTCTTTTCTATAGTGCCAGATTGCATCTTAAATTGATCTGTCACTCCTTTTACTGGAACGTTCATCATCGTTTTATAACGATCTGAACCAGGGAACAAAGAGTCTTTAATACTTTTAAAATCTAATGTATCGATAAGTGTTTCGTTAATAAAATACCCTTCTGTAAGACCAAAAGCCTTATTTTTTTCGACATCTGCATAACTAGTATCTCTACGCTGCGTAATTGCAAAATCGGCCGTATCGATAAACGTGACTAGAGATGGAAAATCATTAGCAAATTTACCAGTTACTTCCTGATAGGCTAATTGAGATGCGCGAATGTCTCTTAAATTTTCAATAACATCTGCATATCTGGCTTCCTTAACTTTATTAAATTTGATAGGACCATATATAGAGTTAAATAAGAGGTAGCCTAACAAAAATATAATAGCCCAAAGCACTAATTGAATTACGAGTTTCATTATGTTAAAAAGTTTTGCGTTAACTTATTAGGTATAACGCAAATCTACAATTTTTTTTGGTTCGTAAAAGTAATATACTATAAATTTCATGTAGTTTTGAGTCAAATCAATACGGCCTATGGAGCAGGAAGAATTTTATCAAATTCTTAAACAGGGATTCGACTTTACACCCACTGCCAAACAAGATATAGCATTGCAAATGTTGGCAAATTATGTCACGCATGCCGGCCCAGATGAAATATTTTTACTCAAAGGCTACGCAGGAACAGGTAAAACTTCGATTATGGCGACGTTGGTGGCCAATTTATGGAAGATAAAAAAATCGTCCTATCTACTTGCGCCAACTGGCCGGGCTGCTAAGGTTCTTGGTAATTATGCGAATAAGCAAGCGCATACTATTCATCGTAAAATTTATACACCAAGAAAAAAGAAAGGAGCCGGAATAGTTTTTGTAAAACAGCCTAATAAGCACAAAAACACCATCTTTATTGTTGATGAGGCCTCTATGATTCCAGATATTAACGAGTCTGTTAATGCCAAAGAAAGTGGGTCACTCTTAGAAGATTTAATTCAATTTGTATATAGTGGATATGGATGTAGGCTTATTTTAATTGGCGACACAGCTCAATTACCTCCGGTTAAATTGGCTATTAGCCCTGCACTTGACGAACTTTTGCTCGCGAATCAATTTTACAAACAAGTAACCACTATTGCCTTAGACGAAGTTGTAAGACAAGACAAACAAAGTGGAATACTATTTAATGCGACAAAAATTAGAGAACGAATAGATGCCGAAGTTTATGATGGCTTTTCGTTCGATATTAGTGGCATGCCCGATGTTGTACGACCAACAGATGGGCAAGAAATTATGGATGCACTCAACGATTCGTATTCGCAGCACGGCAACGAAGAATCTGTGATTATTGTACGTTCAAACAAAAGGGCCAATTTATTTAATGAGCAAATCAGAACCCGAATCCTCTTTAGAGAGACGCAGCTTGAGGCTGGCGACTTTTTGATGGTAGTAAAGAACAATTATTTTTGGCTAAAACCCGACAGCGAAGCTGGTTTTATTGCCAATGGAGATATTATAGAGGTACTTGAGATATTTGCTATTACAGAGTTATATGGCTTTAATTTTGCCACTGTAAAAATTAGAATGGTAGATTACCCCGACATCAAACCCTTCGAGACCGTTTTAATATTAGATACTTTAACTTCACAAACGCCATCACTCACGTACGAAGACAGCAATCGATTATATGAAGCTGTGCGAGAAGATTACGAAGATGAAACATCAAACTATAAAAAGTTTCTCGCCATTAAAAACAACAAATACTTTAACGCCTTACAAGTTAAATTTTCTTATGCCATTACGTGTCATAAGTCGCAGGGAGGGCAGTGGAAGACAGTCTTTATAGAACAGCCCTATTTGCCCGAAGGGCCAGACAAAGAATACATGAGATGGCTATACACCGCAATTACCCGAGCAACAGAAAAAGTATATTTAATGGGCTTTTCGTCGTCATTTTTTCTTGATGACTAAATTGTACTTTACGCACAGATTGTTGTATTTTTGACTTATAACCAGAATGAATATTTACTGTTGAAAAATCCGT
>QIIH01000157.1 GCA_003229235.1 Flavobacteriales bacterium
AGCAAAACTGGTTAATTATGGTTATAAAAATGCCATTGGTGTCGGCGATTTTAATAAAGATGGATATCCAGATTTATATGTTAGTACAGATTTTGGTGAACCTGATTTATATTATGTAAATAACGGAGACAAAACCTTTACTAATAAAGCCAATGAAAGCCTAAAACATATTACTTATTACAGCATGGGGAGCGAAGTGAGTGATGTAAACAACGACGGTGAGCTCGACATATATGTAACAGATATGACACCTAGCGATCATGTGCGCAGTAAAGTCTTTATGGCTAGTATGGACCCTGATAAGTTTAATGCCTTTGTTAGGTTTGGGTTTCATCACCAGTATATGCTCAACTCTCTACAGTTGAATAATGGCGATAATACCTTTAGTGAGGTAGGCCAGTTAGCCGGAATTGCAAAAACCGATTGGAGTTGGGCACCGCTATTTTTTGATATTGATCTGGACGGGCAAAAGGACTTATTTATTACTAATGGTATAAAGGAAAACCTAAACGATAACGACATTAAAGAGAAGGTTTTTGGCAAGCAAGACGAGCTGGGGCGCACTTTATCTTTGCAAGAATATTTAGAGGTTGTTCCGTCAGACATTACACCCAATCAAGTGTTTAAAAACAAAGGGAATCTTGATTTTGCAAACACTTCACGCAATTGGATAGACAATTCTAATTTTAATTCAAACGGAGCTGCATATGCAGATTTAGATGGCGACGGCGATTTAGATTTAGTCTTAAATAATATGGACGCCGAGGCAGCAATATATGAGAACAACAGCCCAGTAGGAAAAACAGGAAACTCAATTGGGATTTCTCTTAAAGGCCCTAAGAACAATCCTTTTGGGGTTGGTACAAAGATTTCGATTCGCACAGAGCATGGAATTATTTTTCACGAACATTACCAATCGAGAGGCTACCTGTCTTCTGTAGATTACAATATTGTATTAGGTCTAGGCAATATGGTGTCGATTCCAGAAATGAATATTACATGGCCAGATGGTAAAGTACAGCAATTAACAAATGTTGCAGTAAACCAACAACTAACTATTTCTTATAGTGGAGCAGCTGCTAAGACTAGCCAAAAAGTGACGTCTTTCCAATATTTGACTAAGCAAGATCTGCGCGAAAGTAGCATTCAATACTTACATAAAGAAGATCGAATAGACGACTTTAAAAGTCAAATTTTATTACCGTATTCGCAGTCTCAAAATGGTCCTTTTATGGCTAGTGGAGATGTAAATGGAGATGGTCTTGAAGATTTTTATGTAGGAGGAGCCGCTGGGAGTCCAGCAAAATTATTTGTTCAAACCCCTACAGGAGATTTCACTCCATCTAATGATGCTCTTTGGCTAGAAGAGGCTGCTTACGAAGATCAAGGTGTTGTCTTTCTAGACTTTGATTCTGATGGTGATATGGATTTGTATGTTACCAGTGGTGGCGCAGCGTTTGCCGAGGGAGATGCGTTGTATTTGGATCGTTTATATGCTAATGATGGAAATGGAAACTTTAGCAAAACCCAAGGTAAAATACCAAATAGTACTGAGAGTACACAAGTAGTTTTGGCAGAAGATATAGATGGCGATGGTGATACCGATTTATTTGTTGGAGGCCGCGTTATCCCTGATAAATACCCATATGCCCCTAAATCGTCTTTGTTGCTAAACGACAATGGGACATTTAGAGATGTAACAACAAGCCGAGCTAAGCAGTTAGAACGCGTTGGTATAGTTACAGGCGCCGTGTTTTCTGATTACGATTCAGACGGGGATAAAGATTTGTTGGTAGTAGGTGAGTGGAGCCCAATTTCAATATTTAGCAATGATAAAGGAAATTTCGAATTAGTAGAATCACCGGGATTGGAAGGAAGTGCTGGTTTGTGGTTTAGCATCTCAGAGAGCGATGTAAACGGCGACGGAAAGCCAGATTATTTTGTTGGAAACCTTGGATTAAACTCTAAGTTCACAGCCAAAAAAGATAAACCCTTTCACGTTTTTTGTGACGATTACGACAACAATGGTAGTTATGATGTAGTATTCAGTAAAGATTATAATGGCAAGTTGGTTCCGATGCGTGGTCGTGAATGTTCTTCTGAACAAATGCCATTTATACTCGATAAGTTTAAAAACTTTAATTCTTTTGCCAATGCAAGTTTACAAGAAATTATTGGCGAAGAAGAGCTAGCTAATGGCTTGCATTATCAAGTAGAAAGTTTTAAAAGTATATGTTTGATCAACAATGGTGACGGTACATTTACCAAAGTAACCTTGCCTAAAATGGCACAGGTTTCGCCCATTATGGATGTAGTTACTACCGATCTAAACGGCGATGGTATTACAGAGTTTATTGCTGTTGGTAATTTGTACCCTACAGAAGTAGAAACTACCCGTTATGATGCCTCTAAAGGGATAGTAATGCAATATACAAATGGGAAATTTTCGTTGTTACCAATGAAGATTACAGGCCTATCTGTAAATGGAGATGCCAAAGATGCACTACTTTTAAACACTAAAAAAGGAAAGCGATTGTTAGTATCCAACAACAATGGATTGTTGGAAGAATACGTTATTAATAAACCTTAAATTGGTTAGTCGTCTTCTGGAGGAAACACAACACTTTCGTAAGCTCCAGCATCAAAAGGCGAAGTACGGGCTGTACCTAAAATATCGAAGGGCACCAGTGGGCTACCAGACATATCCAAACCATTTGCACCAGAATCTGCACCAATATTTAATTGATTTGCAACGGGATCTAAAAAGTCTGGATCTTCGTTTAAGGCGATGTTATTGTAATACATAGTATTGCCAAAATCGTATAATGGATTATCGTCAAGTATACCTTGAGGGTCATTAACTTTGATAAGACAGTTTGTAAAGCTTACATTAAATGCAACAGAACCTTCGTCAAAAAGCCCAAGCTCGATATTTTCGTTCCCAGTAATGATGCAGTTTGTAAAGTTAGCCTCAATTAAATCTGAAACAAAAACTTGGTCTTCGCTTACTTGTAACACGTTGTCGATTTGAACAGCTGGAAAGCTTCTAAAGCCATCAACCCAATAATTAGTAAAAGTAGAGTGTCTAAAGTTGTAGCGCCCACCTAAAGAGCAAGATAAAGCTGTTTGACCAGCGTTGTTAATTACCACATTTTCGCCATCTACAAAACCAGTTCTGGCCAGTAGGCCTACATTAGAACTATTAT
>QIIH01000106.1 GCA_003229235.1 Flavobacteriales bacterium
ACAGCATTATCACAAAAATGCACCGAAATCATTGAGCCTAATCTATTTATTGTAAAAGGTCTCCCGCTTTCATTTAATACTTTTTCAAGACCAAGATGTAGATGTGCCGTCTTGTTATCGATGCTCTCAAAAATTTCTGGTCTATTGTTAAGCTCACTAATCATAGCCAAGCCAGCAGCCATAGCCAGCGGATTTCCGCTTAAGGTTCCTGCCTGATACACTGGGCCTTCTGGCGCCAAATAATCCATTATTTTGCTTGGGCCTGCAAAGGCGCCAACCGGCAACCCTCCCCCGATAACTTTGCCAAAAGTAACTAGGTCGGCATGTATTCCAATACGTTCTTGAGCTCCTCCAGCGGCCAATCTAAAACCGGTCATCACTTCGTCAAAAACGAGTAGTATGTCGTTTACATCGCAAATGGTTCTGAGGCCTTGTAAAAAATCTTCATGAGGCGGAATACAACCCATATTACCTGCTACTGGCTCTAAAATAATACACGCAATTTGGTCTTTATTAGCCGATACAATTTCTTTTACATTCTCTAAATCGTTGTAAGTGGCAAGCAAAGTATCTTTAGCCGTTCCTTGAGTAACACCAGGACTGTTTGGATTACCAAAAGTTACAGCTCCGCTCCCTGCGGCTATCAAAAATGAATCGCTATGGCCGTGATAACAGCCAGAAAACTTAATAATTTTGTCTTTTCCAGTATAGCCTCGTGCCAAACGAACTGCACTCATACATGCCTCGGTGCCGCTATTTACAAAACGGATCTTTTCGATGCCAGGAACCATGTCTATTGCCAATTGGGCAATTTGAGTTTCTAATTGGGTAGGCATACCAAAAGAGGTTCCTAGTTTTGCACGTTCGGTTATAGCATCAATTACAGGTTTGTGAGCATGTCCTAAAATCATGGGACCCCAAGAACTTATATAATCGATTAAAGTGTTGCCATCTTCTGTATATAAATAAGCGCCTTTTGCTTTTTCTGCAAAAATTGGAGTTCCACCTACAGATTTAAAAGCCCTTACTGGCGAATTAACCCCTCCAGGAATTACTGTGCTGGCTTCTGTAAAAAGAGCGCTGCTTCTTTTATAAATCATCTTAATTTTTTACCTGATCTAAATAGAGTTCTTGCCCAATAGAGATTGTGTTATCTCTAAGCCCGTTATACTTTTTTAATGCCTTAACAGTAAGCCCGAATTTTTTTGAAATGCTATATAAAGTGTCTCCTTTTTTAACGGCATACGTACTAATACTACCTGTATCGGGCGGGGCGGGATTGGCTTTATTACCCAAAACTTCATTATCAAAATCGTCTAAAGAGTAACGCTCAACTATGCTTATTAGCTTATTAGGATATTTAGGATCTGTGGCATAACCTGCCTTCTTTAATCCCCTAGCCCAACCTTTATAATCGTCTTTGTCTAGTTTAAACAAATCTGCATATCTCGATCGGCCAGTTAAAAACAAGGAACGATCTCTAAAAGAATATTTAGCGTCATCGTATTTTCTAAAACACTCACCTTTGGCATCATCGTCGTGATAAACACGTTCTCCCGTCCAAGTTGTATGGCATTTAATTCCAAAATGGTTATTAGCGCGCATCGTTAATTCGCCTCGGCCTGCTCCTGATTCTAGAATGCCTTGTGCCAAGGTAATACTTGCTGGGATTCCGTACTGCAACATCTCTTGTTTGGCAATTTCACTATAAGTATCAATATAATAGGTTACAGCTTCGGCATAACTAAGTTTAGAAACATCGCGCACTGCTGGGGTATCTTCTTTTGTTTCGCCAGCGACAGGCTTTTCGCCTTTAATTACACCAACTGGCTTAATTTGAGTTACTCGTTCGGGCTTTTTTTGAGTTGCTTTTTTTTTGGTTCCACATGAGGTAACCATTAATAAAAGTAAAAGCGAAGCTATTGTGTAGGTGATTTTCATAAGCTAATAAGATAGTAAAGGCCATCCTTTTTTTGAGAGTTTCTGATTCATGCCATTTATGCCTTGTAACCCTCCTGTGTGGATCGCTAAAATACGAGTTTTTTCAAGAAAATAATCCCTTTTAAAAAGCTCAATTAGGCCGTACATCATCTTTCCATTATATACAGGATCTAATGTTATTCCCGTTTGTTGCTTAAACGTATTAATAAACGCAATTAGCTCTAAACTTATTTTACCGTAGCCTCCAAAGCTATATGCATCGGTGAGGCTCCATTGGTTAGAATCGGTCCATTTTTTTATGTCGTCGTTTAAAAAATCGCCCTTGAGTGACGAAAAACCCATAACTTTTTGATGTTCGCTACAACTATTCGCGAGTCCTGCTAGTGTGCCTCCAGTACCAACGGCAACACTAATAATGTCGAATTGATTGTGCTGTTCGGACAAGATTTCATCGCAGCCTTTAAGTGCCAGTGCGTTTGTCCCTCCCTCGGGAATTATATAGGGTGAATCGTATTTATCATCTATGGCTTTAAGATATTCAGGAGTCTCTTTTAGTCGATATTGCGCTCTACTTATAAACTCAAATTGCATTCCATTTTTGGCGGCGCTGGCCAATGTCGGATTCTGTTCCCAAGATTTTTCTAGCTCGTCACCGCGAATAATTCCAATCGTTTTAATCTTAAAGTGATTGCCAATAGTTGCTACTGCGGCAATGTGATTACTATAGGCACCTCCAAAAGTAAGGATAGAGTTTTTATCTAATTGCTGCGCCTCAAGAACGTTATATTTTAATTTTCTAAATTTATTGCCATACACAGGTGCCCCTATCAAATCTTCTCTTAAAACAGATAAACTCCCCGGCTCAAGGCCTTCAAAATTAATTGCCTCAACAGGAGCAGTTTGCAATTTGTCAAAGTGAGGATTCATAGGCGCAAATACTTAAAAAAATCAAAATAAACAGATCAAAAACAAACTTAAAAGCAAGATACGCATTGCAGTTAATTTGTTATTCCAAGATAGCCGTTAAAGTGTTATTTTTGTAGTATGTCGTGGCAACCCGAAAACCCTAAGCTAGAAGACGGAGACTATTATTTAACTCCCGAAGGCTACAAATGCTTTACAGAACAATACCACTTAAAAAGAGGATATTGTTGTGAAAGCAGCTGCAGGCATTGCCCATATGGTTTTGATAAAAAAACCAATACTCAAAAAAACTCTTAGTTTATGACCTTTAAAGAGCAAATTTTAGCAGGAATTCCATC
>QIIH01000307.1 GCA_003229235.1 Flavobacteriales bacterium
ATATCTAGATATTCCTTTAAACTTTACATTTCAAATCTCACCTTTTCTTAGAGCTCTGTAAATTAAATTTTAGGTCGAACTCAGGTTATAATGGAGATCCAGAGATTTTTGAAGAGTTTGCGGAAACAAAGGCAACATAAAAGTTTAGTTTGGCAGAACCAATAGGCTTCTAACAGTTCAGCGCGTTTTAGCAAAAAAAAATATTTTTAATAATTGGTAGGAATTTTGTACCTTAAGGTGTTTAATAGTTATACTAAACACATAAAAAAAAATTGATCTATGAAAAAATTTACTTTAGCGTTCTTTCTTCTAAGCGCATTCGCATTAACAGCTCAAACAACGCACAATATTAACTGGTTTGTAGGTGCCACTCCAGGAACCCTAGCGATTGAGCAAGGAGATACGGTAAACTGGATATGGACCGATGCAGCACCTCACTCTGTTACATCAGATGCAGGCGCTACAGATACTTTTGACAGTACTATTTTGCCTGCTGGATCTGATTACAGCCGTGTTTTTAACGACGTAGGCACCAACCCTTATTTATGTTTGGTGCACCCTAGTATGGTGGGAACCATAGAGGTAAACGTTTTAAGTGTAGACGAGAATGAGACCCTTGCTTTTAGTTTTTATCCTAATCCGGTTATTGATTATCTGAATATTGATTCGGTAGAAGTAATCGACACTATCCAGCTATACGATATTTCTGGAAAGCTTCTTATGGATGCTCCAATTAACAACAAAAAGGCTACTGTTTATTTGGGTGTCTTTAAGAGTGGTGTATACTTTGTAACGGTTCAGTCGGGAGATTCTAAGCGTTCGCTTCGGGTAATTCTGGAATAAAAATCCAAAACATCATGAAATATTTTCTTGTTGC
Organism: Flavobacteriales bacterium; assembly: GCA_003229235.1. GTDB lineage: Bacteria > Bacteroidota > Bacteroidia > Flavobacteriales > Flavobacteriaceae > Gilvibacter. The sequence continues at coordinate 878 of QIIH01000307.1, forward strand.
AATTGCGGTGGTAATTGTGGCACAAACCTCCTGTGTCAATAATACTCAAGACGATCTCGAACCTATAGGGCCAGAAGTGGCACAAGAAGATGAGAAAGTAACCTATGGCGATGTAGTATTTGTCTTCGACAATATATGTACTGCTTGCCATTCTAATCCTCCGCAAAATGGTGCGCCCATGTCGTTAGCATCCTATCTAGCAGTAAAAGAAGCAGTGCTTAACAGAGGGCTTTTAAACAGGATAAACAGAGAAGAAGGGTCCGATGGCGCGATGCCTTTGGGTGGCCCAAGGCTGCCACAACCAACAATAGACCTTTTAATAAAGTGGAACGAAGACGGTTTACTTGAAAATTAAAACACGACTATGAATCGATTTATTTTAAGCATTGTTTGTGTTCTGTTATTCAGTCAAGGCGCGTTGGCACAAAAATATGCTACTAAATCTGGCGAAGTAACTTTCGAAGCTTCGGTAGCATCTTTCGAGGAGGTTAAAGCAACTCACAACAACGTTAGTGCAATTCTCAATACCTTAACAGGAGAATTTGCAAGCCTTGCTCTTATCAATGGTTTTAAATTTAAAGTGGCTTTAATGGAAGAGCACTTTAACGAAAACTACATGGAGTCTTCGCGTTTTCCAAAGGCATTAGTTAAGGGCAAAATCGAAGGGTTTGATACTTCTTTACTAACAGAAGAGTTTCAAGAGTTTATGCTAAAAGGAACGATCGAGATGCGCGGTAAAACCAAGGCATTATATATTCCGATTCGTATTAAAACTCAGAAGGATTCATATCTAATTGAAACTAATTTTGAACTAAAGCCAGAAGATTTTGATATAGAAATCCCAAGTATAGTGGCAAACAAAGTCGCTAAAACCGTGGTTGTAAATGCTGTATATTCTTTAAACCCGCTATAGATGAAACGCAGGACAATTTATGTATTTGTGGTGTTGCTGGCGGCTGCAGTTATAACAGGATATAATTATATATACCAAGACCATCGAGATATTCAGAAAGAACAAGCCATTTATACAGGCGATGCCAAAGGTCTCAATACTATGTTTTTGGAGCCTCAAAAAGATTTGCTACTCAATAAAACAGTAGTAGTTACGGGTATTGTCACGGCAGTAGAAGACGGCGGTACTACTATAGACAATGCCGTATTTGTTAGTTACTCGGAACCGACGAAGCAACCAAAACTGGGCGATAAAGTAACTATTAAAGGCCGTTGCATAGGTTATGACGAATTATTCGAACTCGTAACAATAGATCAAGCTTCAATTGTGGACTAACCAAAATATCGATTATGAAAGACTCCCTAATTTTTTTATTTTCTTTTTTAGTTTTGTCTACAACAGCGTTAGCTCAAGATGATTTATTAGCAGAACTTGAGAGCGCTACCGACACTAATCAAGATGTGATTGCTGCCTTTAAAGGTTTGAAGGTGGTTAATTTTGAATCGACCAAGTTGGTAGGTAAGAAGGACTTTGTATTGGTGGTCGCACACCGTTTTGGAACAGTAAAAAATGGCATCGACGACTTTTTTGGCTTGGATGGAGCTGTTACTCAGCTAAAATTTATTTACGGGGTTAACGATTGGTTAAACTTAGGAGTGGCTCGTAGTTCGTTGCAAAAAACCTATGGAGTTCATGCCAAATATCGTTTGATAAACCAACAAACAGAGGGAAGTCCGGTAACTGTAGTGGGTTATAATCTAGTTTCAATTAATACAGCCTTAGACAGTGATCTTTTTGATAATCTAAACTTTAGTGATCGTCTTACATATACAACACAAGTACTGGTGTCGAGAAAAGTATCTGAAAAATTGTCTTTATTAGTAGCTCCTACATTTATACATGAAAATTTGGCAACGCGAAGTACTGTTGTAACAGACACTGAAATTCAAACATTTGACGAAGAAAATAATCAGTTTGCTGTAGGGCTTGGCGGACGTTATAAATTGACCAAGCGTTGGAGCATAAATGTCGACTATGGAATTCACTTAAACAGAAACAAAAATTCTAATTTTAATAATCCTTTTTCGATTGGTTTCGATTTAGAAACCGGAGGGCATGTGTTCCAGATGCATTTTACCAATGCTCAACCAATGTTCGAAGATGGCTTTATAGTTAGAGGGGCTGGTGATTGGACAGATGGTGACTTCTTTTTTGGCTTTAATCTAAGCCGCACTTTCTAAACCTTAGTTCGACCTAGAATTTCCTTTGGATTTGATGAATTCCTCCCAATTACTCACTCCTAGTTTATTTTTTTTAATGGTGTTCGTGAACCTCCTTTGTCGGTTTCTTGCC
>QIIH01000069.1 GCA_003229235.1 Flavobacteriales bacterium
AACAAAGTCGTAAATATTTCGACCTGTTTTGCAATCTCAAAAAAGTCGTTTTTAAAAGCAGTTGTCGTAAGTAAAATTACAACAGCGATTATTGGAATGAGTATTTTCTTAGTCTTGTTCATAATCAAACTTTCTTATTTCTTTTTAAATAACGTCTAATAAAAAACGTGCTAATCCCTAAAATTAAAACAAACGGCCAAACATAAAGTATGTTCAAAAAGAAGGCAGAGATACCATTCCAGCCGCCTTTTAATGCATTGCCCATTTTGGCGCCATAAGACTGGGTAACGCTAGTTTGCACATCAGTTTTGTAAAATTCTAAAAAGATGGTACTTAGCGATACTTGATTTTGCAAGTATTTTAAGCGACCCTGTTTGGCCTCTATTTCTTCTCGAATTGAAGATAATTCACGTTCAATTTCGAGCATCTCTTTTACGTCTTTTGCCTTGGCAAGCAGTTGCAAGTAACGCTCTTCTAGAACGCGCTTTGCCTTTAGCCTTGCTTGCAAGTCTACAAACTCTTCGCCCACATCTTTTCTCGTTATATCCTTTGTGTCAAAATATGCGACACCAATCCCTATGCCATCTACTAGCGCCTGAAAGTTTTCTGTAGGAACACGAATAATTAATCGACGGAATTCTCTAGAATATTGCCTCCCCGCATTGTCTTTTTGTAAAAACGCCTTGTTTTTTTGCACCGCCTGCATGATGCGCTGATGCGTTTTATCCATTTCACGAGTTTCGAACTCAATGCTGGCAGTTTTAATGATTTTTTGCTCTAAAAACTCAGGATTTTCCTGTTTTGTTGGGGGAGCGTACACCGCCTCTTCCAATTCAAAGGACTCCATAAAGCCATCCGATTCGGAAGTTGAATAACCAACGTCACTGCTTCCTCCATTAGAACAAGCCAATAGAGTTCCAAATATTAATGTGCTAAAAATCTTCATAGTGTTTTCCTTTTAAAAGTCTAATCATTGCCTCGTTGATTGGTAGGAAATCTAAAGACTGTTTGGCCGTATAGATAAATAGCAAAGCAAACTTTGTACCGCTTTTAGTTACAAGTAATTGCTGATTTAATCTATACGTTTCTCGCATTTGTCGTTTAATGCGATTTCTGGCCACCGCATTTTTAAAATTACGCTTCGGAACCGTAAACCCCGCTTGATTACAATCAAGCTGCTCTAAGGGCATATAAGTGAGCCTCAGCGGAAAACAAGTTACATGCTTACCACTCTCAAAAAGAAGGTCGATTGTCTTCTTGCTTTTTAAATGAGCTTGCCTAGGGTATTTAAAATTCATTGAGTGAAAGGTACTAATTATAGCTTCACTAAAATCTTAATGTATTCTAAAAACAAAAAAGCCTTAATCGTTAAGAATGAAGATTTTTTGTAGGCTTAAAAATGACGTTTATTCTTTGGCATAAGTGTTGTTCGTGAGATCAACATCGGCCATTAATCCAGAAGGATCAATTTCTGCCGTTTTAACAGTTTTATCATTTTCTATAGCAAACGAAAAGCTAGGGTTTGCCCATGGCCAATTTTCTAGTTCTGTTCTTTTTATACCTTCGTACGGATTTGATTTTGAAGCACGCATCATTCTAAGAGGAATGTAAAAATACTCCTGGCTCCCGTCTTCGTAAGTAACCATTAGGTCGATAGGCATCGGCATTCTTCCAATACGTTCTAAGTTAACAGTGGTTATTCCCTCTTCTGTTGTCGCATCAACACTATAGTCGATAGTGTTAGTGGTTTGCGCCCAATCCATTAAATACCAATCGAGTTCGGCTCCAGATTCTTTTTCCGCAGAGCGAATAAAATCATTAGGTGTCGGATGCTTAAATTTAAAGGTATCGTAATAGCGCTTGATGGTACTCTTGAGTTTATCCTGTCCAATTACATAGCCTAATTGTGCTAAAAACACAGCGCCTTTGCTATAGGCAGCAATTCCGTAGGCCCTGTTTAAATCGTAACGATCGGCATGTGTGCTCATTGGTTGTTCTTTGCCGCTTTTCACCAAATAGGTATAATTGCTATAAGATCCCGCTGTAGGGTTATCTTTGTTTTGTTCCATTACTTCGTTCATGGCAAAGCCAGAGATATAGCTAGTAAAGCCCTCGTCCATCCACTCGTGTTTAGCCTCATTGGTCGCTAATAAAAATTGAAACCAACTATGTGCCAATTCATGAGCGGTAACCCCTACTAAACTTCCAAATTTACGTTCTCCAGTAATCAAAGTGAGCATGCCATACTCCATTCCTCCATCACCCCCCTGAATCACAGAGTACTGCTTATAAGGATATGGTCCAATATGTTTGTTAAAATACTCCATTAGAGCAGCAGTTTTTGGCTGGAGATTCTTCCAGTTTTCAATGATTGCTGGATTATTCTTATAATAAAAGTTTAATGTAACTCCGTTTGGCCCTTCGTAGGTATCATGAATGTAATCGGGGTCTGCAGCCCAGGTAAAATCGTGCACATTTGGCGCCTCAAAGCGCCAAGCTTTTTTACCTCGCCTAACCTTGCCGTCGCCCACAGGATATCCTGTTGCGCCAACAACAAAATCTTTGTCAATTAATATAGTAACATCAAAATCGCCCCAAACACTGTGAAACTCACGTGCGATATAAGGGTCTGCGTGCCAGCCTTGAAAATCGTATTCGGCTAATTTTGGATACCATTGTGCCATCGAATATGCAACCCCTTCGGCATTGTCTCTTCCCGAACGTCTTATTTGAACCGGCACCTGAGCATCCCAAGTCATATCGAACTGAGTACTCGCTCCAGGCAAGATTGGCTGGTTTAGACGAACCTCTAAAACGGTTCCTACTATTTTATATTTTAGATTTTTGCCGTCCTGAGTAAGTGATTTTGGCTTGATATATCCAATTTCTTCAGGACTTAACTTAGAGATACGATCTTTTACGCGACCATCAGGATCTGCAATAGTTCTGGAGCGCACATCCATCTCACTTCCAGGCTGAAAAGCATTAAAGTACAGATGGTAAAACACACGGTTTAAAGTGTCGGGGGAGTTATTGGTATACACCAATTTTTGCGCCCCTTCGTACCTGTGTTTTTTTACATCCATGTCTATGGTCATGGTGTAGTCTACTTTTTGTTGCCAGTAGCCATTATTGCCTTGCCCAAAACTGGCAAAACTAATAAGGACAACAACAAG
>QIIH01000203.1 GCA_003229235.1 Flavobacteriales bacterium
GGATGATTGGCTCCTTCTGTCTTACTACCTGTTCGACCAACGCCTCCCATTCGATATGTATCCTTTGGTTTAAACAATAAATTATCGCCAGATACTCCAGCGGCAATTTGATGAACCAAGGTTAAATCGTCAATAATCCAAAGGCTGCGTCCTTGAGTTGCAACTATTAGGTTATTGTTTTTAAGCGCTAAATCTGTAATAGGTACAATTGGCAAATTAAGCTGAAAAGACTGCCAGTTGGCTCCGTCGTTAGTAGAGATATACATGCCTGTTTCTGTTCCTGCATACAACAATCCTTTACTGTTTGGATCTTCTCTTAAAACTCTGGTAAAATGTTCGTTATCTATGCCATTTGTAATTTTTGTCCAAGATTGTCCATAATTTGAAGTCTTATACAAATAGGGTGCAAAGTCGCCCGTTTTATATTTGGTCCCTGCGATATAGCAAACTGCTGGATCAAATTTAGAAGGCTCGATGCTGTTAATCATCATCCACTCGGGCATTCCACTTGGTGTAACATTTTCCCAAGTGTCTCCGCCATCTTTAGATACATGCACCAAACCATCGTCAGATCCTGTCCAAAGCAACCCTTGAGTTAGCGGCGATTCTGCAGCAGCGAAAATGGTACAGTAATATTCTACCGAGGTATTGTCTTGTGTAATAGGTCCTCCAGAAGATTTTAATTTTTCAGGATCGTTTCGAGTCAAATCAGGACTAATCACATCCCAGCTTTGACCTTCGTTTGTGGTTACATGCACACGATTCGAGAAAGTGTACATTTTGTTGTCATCATGTGGCGAAAAGATAATCGGAAAATTCCACTGAAAACGATACTTCATGTCTTCGGCACCATGCCCCATTGGGTTATCGGGCCAAACACTTATGCTTCTAACGGTTCCGTTTTTATGATTATAGCGTGTTAAAAATCCGTCGTAACTCCCTCCATAAACAATGTCATTGTTCTTAGGGTCTATTGCAATATGTGCACTTTCGCCTCCTGCTGTAGACTCCCAATCGTCGTCACTTATCGAGCGCCCTTTGGTTCTGTGAGGAATCCTAACGGTAGAATTATCTTGCTGTGCCGCATATATTCTATATGGAAAGGCATTGTCTGTTGTAACCCGATAAAATTGCGAGGTAGGTTGGTTGTGATACGTACTCCAGGTTTCCCCGCCGTCGTAGGTAACTTGGGCACCCCCATCGTCGCCAATTATCATTCTTTTTGGATTTTCTGGAGCTATCCACAAATCGTGATGATCGCCATGAGGGGCATTAAAAGTGCTATACGTTTTCCCGCCATCGGTACTCTTATGGTAACGTACATTAAGCACATAAACCACTTCTGAATCTTGAGAATCGGCATAAATTCTGGTATAATACCAAGCGCGTTGCCGCAACTTTCTTTCGGCGTTAATCAATTTCCATGTTTCGCCTCCATCGTCACTACGATACACACCACCTTCTTCTTTGTTTTCTACGATTGCCCAAACACGATCTGCATTTACAGGCGAAACAGTCACACCAATAATACCCAAAGTTCCTGTAGGGAAGCCTTCTTTTTTAGAAATTTCTGTCCAAGTTTCTCCGCTATCTGTGCTCTTCCAAAGTGCAGAACCATCACCACCACTGCTCAAACTATATGGGGTACGGCGCACATTCCATGTAGACGCATATAAAACCCTTGAATTGCTTGGGTCCATAATTAAATCGACAGCACCGGCATCTTCATTTACGAAAAGTGTTCTGCGCCAAGATTTTCCGCCATCGGTACTTTTATAAACTCCCCGTTCTTGTGTAGGCTTGTAAATATTGCCCATTACTGCAGCATAAACTATGTTATGATCTTTTGGATGTATCGCTATTCGCGGAATATGGCGTCCTTTTTCTAGGCCAATTTGTTCCCAAGTTTTTCCGGCATCTACGGTTTTCCACATTCCGTATCCTGAAGAAACATTTCCACGCACTGTTTTTTCCCCACCACCTACATATATTACGTTGGGATCGTCAATACTAACCTCAATAGCGCCAATTGATCCGCCAAAAAAGCCATCAGATATATTTTCCCAACTGCGACCACCGTCTAAGGTTTTCCAAACTCCGCCACCTGTGGCACCGAAGTAAAATAAATTGTCTTTCCCTGGCACGCCAGTAACAGCAGCACTTCGGCCACCTCTAAAAGGGCCTAGAAGTCTATATTCTAAGGCGCCTAATTGATCTTCGTTTAACGATTGTGCAGTAGTAAAATGTGTGGTAATTACAGAGAGTACGGCGCAAATTAAAACCGCCGCTTTAGGTAGATAAATTCTCATGATAGATGCTTGACTAGTTTGGTTAAAGATAACCAATTTTAAAGGCATAGAGAAACCCAAATGTTAAAGTGTGTACGGTTTAAACCGTACTTTTTTAGCGACTTGGCATTTATAAATTAAGAGTGAAAATACATAAATCTGGAGTTTAAAGGTTTGGTTTTGAGCTTCTCAGCCCATTACCTTAGCGATCACAATTAGCTGCCCTGCTATCTGCCTTCATATATTCATTAATAATAATTTAATTATGACATAGCTACACAAATAAAACGAGTAAAGAGCCACAAGGTGGAATCGCTCTCATAGATTCTTGCTGAGTATTTTAATAATATTCAGCCCAAGGACGCACCCCTTTCGTCTTAAACATAACACGAAACAAAAATCTCACAATATGAAACTTAAATTAACATTAATCATTTTAGTGCTTTTCGGAGCGCTATCTGCATCAAAATAGCTTTGCTCAAACTACTGGATCTAAGACAATTATTGATCCAAAAAATCCAGGCTCCAATATTGCTTTGTCAGACACAGAATTCGGCGAATCTGTTCTTGTAGTTCACGATTTATCCGTATTCAAAGGTAAACCCAAAGGCAAAAAACTAGCTGTAACTATGCAGTTAGTCAATTTTAGATCGGACCGTAAATTCTTGCCGGTGTATACTATAAATGGCCTAGGCTATAACGACGATGGCAAATACAACGATCAATTTGCCGGGGATGGAATAATTTACATCAGTAAAAAAGGTAACTTACATGGGCGAAGAAGCCGGCAAAAAGAAACACTTTTTAAATGCCTCGGAGTTTAAATTTAACGACGCTCTAACAAATTATTACGATAAAAATAACGTAGATATAACAATAAATCAATTGGTTTTTCCTGTAAAATCAGACTAATTACTTGCCCAGAAACCAATTGGTGGGATACCTGTTGGCCACTTTCGAGTCCCTGTACTTGCGTAGACTTTTACGACTGCGTTCTTGATGTTAGTGTTTTTTAAAAAACATAATCCCATGAAAAAAACAATATATACTCTACTAATAATTTTAGCAGCAAACTGGATACTTACCAGCCTTTTTTTGCAACTTGATATCGAGGAGTACAGCAAATCATATTTTCTTTTGCGCAGCCTGCAAAAGGCTTTAATTTTAGGAGCGTGTTTGTTCCTAGTGCTACGTTCTAAAAATAGGCCAGAATTATTTGCAAATGCTTTTTGGGCGGTGCCATTATCGTTAATACTCTTGATCCTGGCATACTATCAGATAGACGCTACAGCGGGCGAACAGCAAAAGTATATTCCTGTTGGTTTAAACTTAAGCTTTTTGCTTGTTTGTTTGCTTGTAGGGTTTTTCGAAGAATTATTATTTAGAGTATATGTTTTTTCAGAGTTACAATCGCAGTTTAACAAAACTAAAAAATTCAATAAAAAAGCGTTAATAAAAACCATCCTTATTACCAGTTTCTTATTTGGAATAGCGCATGCAACCAATATCTTTAGATCAGGATATTCTGTAGAAGGCGTTGTTAACCAAATGTTGTTTGCTATGGTGATTGGCGTGTTTTTCCAGGCGCTTTTTATT
>QIIH01000507.1 GCA_003229235.1 Flavobacteriales bacterium
ACTATTAATTGGTTTACATCAAAAGGCAGGTCATAATAAAGCTCATAATTATAAGGCGTCTCAAACTCTAGTAATGTTGCAAATCTCTCAAGTCATTCTAAAGTTTGCTCATGGGTCTTCCGTCAAGTTGCCACTGTATAGCGACTAAATACTGGATAATGCAATGAAAAAATGTTGTTGACATTCGATCAAAATTGGACGAGTTACTAAGGTAGCTTAAAACTCGATATTAAAAAATTTTACTTTTTTAAAACCAACTGTCTCCTAGCTGCGTAAATAAGAGTGTAATCAAAAAAATATTTTATGAAACATTCAAAAATTGTAACAGGTATCTGTGCATTAGGTGCCTTTGCAACGATTCTTATTGCAGCCGATCACATCGATGCACCCGCAGTGGCCGGCGGAATTTCTGACATCACTGATGTTTATGCTTTTCAAGCAGAAAACCCAGATAATGTCGTATTAGTGGCCAACGTACAAGGGCTTTTAAGTCCTGGAGGAACAGCAGCCGCTGTCTTTGACGAGAATACCTTAATTGAATTTAATATTGACACAGATGCCAATGCTGTAGAAGATTTTGTAATTCAAGCAATTCCTAGGGGAGACACTATGCACTTTTTTGGGCCTTTTACCCCTTCAAGTACAGGATTATCAAGTAGTGTAAATGTAGATGCCATAACCCAATCTGACGTAAAAATTACGCCTTACGGAGAATCAGCCATAGTTGGTACAAATGCTGGCATGTCTTTCTTTGCAGGACCCCGCGATGATCCTTTCTTTATGGACTTCGCTCGATATACTCAGATTATCGCAGGAGTAGAGACAGAGTTTGCTAATCCTGGCTCAGACACTTTTGCCGGAACCAATGTACTATCTATAGTAATCGAAGTCCCTAAAGCTATGGTAGGCGGTAGTGGTAGTGTATCCATTTGGGTCACTTCGAACAGAAAACAATAATCAATAAAAAAATTAATGATGAAAACTAATAAATTAATATATGTCCTTTTTATAGGATTTGCACTTGTAGTGGCATCGTGTAGCAACGACGATAATATAATTCCGATGACAGACGACATGGGAATGACAGACGATGGAACAGATATGGAGCTAGATTTTTCTGGAACCTTCTCACAAGAAGACCAAATGGGTCGCCCAGCTATTAATACAGTATTTGTTTCTTCTGGGAGTAAAGACACTTTTAACGAAACGATTCCATCAAATCAACAAGCGGGTTTTCAGGCTATGTTTCAAACAAACTTAGAGGCCTTAAGCCCTGCTTTTGCCAATCCCGGAGACATGAATGCTTTAGGGCAAGACTCTGCTGCTTTTACAACTTTATTGGCAACAGATGTTCTTAATCTTTCCTTAGACGGAACCACCACCTTCTTTGACGGAGTTAATGTTTTAACGGGGCGAACTTTGGCCGACGATGTTATTACGATAGAATTACTTTTGATTTTTGGAGGAGAAGATTTTACAGAGAATCCAGGTTTATCAAACGACAATGTAGATGCTAACGACAAAGAATTTCTGACTTCTTTCCCATACCTAGCATCGCCTTGGTAAACAGATAATTGTATTAAAACCTATCTCTATGCACAAGTATCTAATACAATTGATTTTTGGAGCAGTAGTTATTATGCTGCTCCAGAATTGTCTTTCTAGTCCAGAGCAAATTGCGAAGCAACAAGATTATAAAGCTCCATTAGCCCAAAGTGCTCAATTTTCTGGAGAGGATCAAAGTGATTTGGCCTTTTGGGACAGTAAATTAAAGGCAACTCCAGCGCAGTTCCCGTATATGGCAAAACTGGCATCGGTTTACGAAAAAAAATTCTACAAAACTGGTGATATTGACGCTTTAACCACTTCTGGTATCTTATGGCATAACACCAACGAAGCCGCAGCTTATAGCAATGCAAGTTACTTACGATCGGCAGCTAAAAATGCCATAACACGTCATGAGTTTAAACTAGGGTATGATTTATTAAAAAAGGCAGAAGATAATGGCGAAAAACTAAGAGCTACTCGGCTCATGCTTTTTGACGCTTGTTTAGAACTCGGAAAATACAAAGAAGCTCAACATTACTTGAATCTTACCAAAAATTTTTATGAAGTCGATTATTTAATTAGACTAGCAAAATGGGAAGATATTCAAGGTAACTTAAACACGACCATCATGCATATGAAGGACATCTTAAGAATTGCTAAAAGCAACAAAAACAAACTGTTAATCCTCTGGACAGTTACCAATCTTGGCGATTATTACGGCCATAATGGCAATATAAAAGGATCGTACAAAAGTTATCTTGAAGCACTTCGTTTAGACCCTAGTAACAAATACGCAAAAAAAGGAATTGCCTATATCGCTTACGCTCACGACAATAATCCAAACGAAGCTATGCGAATCATGAAAGCAATCACTAAAGATAATCTACAACCAGACGACCTATTATTTATGGCACAACTGGCAGAATCGACAGGTGAATCGATTCAGAAGGAAGCCTACTTAAAAGACTTTGCTAATCTTTTGGCCATCAAAAATTACGGCGAATTATACAATATTCCGCAAGCGAAATTATGGTTGGAACAAGGGAAGTATAAAAAAGCTATAGATTTATTAACTCATGAAGTAGGCCGCAGAAAAACTCCCGAAACATATGCAGTTTTAGCTGCTGGGTATCATAAAAGTGGCGATATCCAAACAGCCTATCAACTAATAAAAGACCACGTACAACACAATACTTTTGAACCTGCACTTTTACTCATAGAAGCGCAAATATTAAAAGCGATGGGAAAAGAACTGCAACGTATAAAAGAAATAAAACAAGAGCTTCTGGAGGCCATCTACGAGTTAGGCCCTTTATCCAAACAGAGCATTAATGCCTTGTAACCCGCTTTTTTGTTAGTGAAGTCAAGAGGACTTCACTAATATTTTTGTAATTGATTGGTTGATAAGCGCCTGTTTTATTGTAAAACGGGCGTTTTTTGTGACACTAAAGTTAAGGTACTACTACACCCAATACATACAATTGATCCAAGTTAGGAGATTTGCTTCCGCCGGTTGGCTCTAAAGTGATTCCGAAGGCTTCTGAATCGTTTGGATTGTTAACCACATAAAGGTTTAAATCTAA
>QIIH01000300.1 GCA_003229235.1 Flavobacteriales bacterium
TATCTAGATATTCCTTTAAACTTTACATTTCAAATCTCACCTTTTCTTAGAGCTCTGTAAATTAAATTTTAGGTCGAACTCAGGTTAGTAAACAATTCACCGCTAATCTTGGATACTGTTTTAGTCGTTTCTCGCGGAAACGATTCAGACAGAAAGACCTCTACCTTGCGTCATGGATTGGGAGATATTACAGCTTTTAGCAGTGCAAAAATCGAATTGCTGTCAGACGAGGTTTTAGGATTCACGAATGAGTATCTGCTAACATTTTTTAACGATAAAGGCTTGTTGCACGACAAGGCTTTTGTGTTTAGTGCTTTTGTGATTAGTGACGATGCTGCAGTCACTATTCCCATAATCGATCAGCCTGGAATATATGCAGTTTAGGTGAGCTTGTCCGTTAATTTATTAAATACCTTTTTTGGGTTTTTATCTTGGTATAAAACAGCGTAAACAGCATTAATAATGGGCGTTTTAGCTTTCTTATCACCCCTTGCTTGATTAAGCTCATAAGCGCTTTTAGTTGCGTAATAACCTTCTGCTACCATGCTCATTTCCATCATAGCGCTTTTAACTGTGTAGCCTTTACCAATCATATTGCCAAACATGCGGTTTCTACTAAAAGTAGAATACCCTGTAACCAATAAATCTCCTAAATAGGCAGACCCATTGATGTCTCGCTTCATTTTATGTACTTTTTTTACATAGCGTTTCATCTCACGAATCGCATTGCTCATTAATACAGACTGAAAGTTGTCGCCATACCCTAAACCGTGACAGATACCAGCGGCTAGCGCATATATATTCTTTAGCATAGCGGCATATTCGGTACCCATGATATCGTCACTTATATTACATTTGATATACCTGCTGCTCAATCGATCAGAAATCCAATTGGCTTTGTCGGTATCGGCGCATGCAATGGTTAGATAAGAAAGGCGTTCTAGAGCAACTTCTTCTGCATGGCAAGGGCCCGTAATTACTCCAATATTTTTGAAAGGAATTTTATAATTAGTAAAGAAATGATCTCCTACAATCAAACTACTTTCTGGTACGATTCCTTTAATAGCCGAAAAGATGATTTTACCTTTAATTGATTCAGTTTTCTTAGCTAATTCGCCTTCCAGAAATGCAGATGGAATTACAAAGATCAAGTAATCTCCAAAACGAATCATCTCGTCTATATTGTCACTTAACACCAGTTTTGAGGTGTCAAATTCTACCGAGCTTAAGTAGTTAGGATTGTTAGATTCTTTTTTAATGTGTTCCATGGCATAGGTCGAGCGCATATACCAACCAACTTGACCTACATTTTCGCACAGCATCTTAACGATTGCAGTGGCCATACTTCCGCCGCCAAAAACAGCAATTTTTTGGGATTCCCCCATAGTTTGTTTATAAAGTATTCAAAAATACGTAATTTTTTATGGCTATAATTATAAGATAATCAGGTAGTTATATTTTTGGCATGTGTTTTGGTTTAACTTAAGTGAACCAAAAACTTTCAATTATGAAAAGGATAAAGCTACTTTCGGGAATCGCCATTATGGCTCTAGTGCTAATTTCTTGTTCTGCAGATTTTATTATTGTAGACGATCATGTAGATGATGTGCCAAATGTAAACTTATCGACGGTTCTTAATTCGCACGAATTATGGTATGTAGATATAGATCGCAGTTATGGTAATGGAGACATTCCATTTTTGCAAAAGGCGTTTACTATTTCGTTCAATAACGGGCACCTATTTGCCAACAATAATTTAGTTGGCATCGGAAGTCAAGGAAATGGTTTTGGTATTGATGTTGGTTATTACAACTCTTTCGAGATTGATTATATACTCGACATCAGTCACGACTTAGATGGATTCTATTCTTTCGAGGTAACGCAGTTGAGCTACAATGAAATCGAGTTGTACTATCGCCCAGCAAATATCTCTTATGTTTTAGTGGGATATAATCGCGCTAACTTCGATTACGACAGATTGTTTTATGATAACATCCATTATTTTATACAAGAATACGTCGCATGGGAAAAAGTGTACACCAGTGACTATGGTGCAATAAATGAATTTGACTACGAAAACTTCTTGCAGTTTGTTCCAGGTGGTGGCGAAGATAACTTTAGGAGTTCTCAAGACCAAGTTGGCACAGATATTGATTCTCTTTATTGGGATTATATAGGGATATATAATGTAAATGATGTAGTAGGAAATGACTACCTAAAAAGATTAACATTAAGTTATGATTTCTTGGGCAATGAATTTTTCGAATTGAGCGTTATTAATGACAACACTATAGAATTGTATCACCCAGATTCGGGAACGCTATATCGTTTTGAAGGCCGAGGATACATTCAATATAAAAGAACAGAAACTAAGCGCGAGAGCAAGGCAATCATTGCAAAGCAGCTTAAAAAAACAGAGAAAGTATAAAGATTTTTTGGTTGGTTATTTAGTTGGAAACCGTTCCGTCAAAAGTTAATAGAAGTGTTAATTTTTAGGGACGGTTTCCTTTTTTTATTGACTATTGACTATTGACTATTGACTATTGACTATTTATTAATGTTTAATCGTTAAGTTGTTTAGTCGTGTTCGATTACACAGTTAAACAAATAATCGTTTCAACAGTTTATGATTTCTGATTACTAGCTCCTAAGTTACTAATAGACTATTTATAAAAATTCATCTCATCCAGATAGGTCCAAACGGCGTGAGGCAACATAGGCTTTATGTTCTTTCCTTCTTTAACTGCCTTGCGAATAAAGGTTGATGAGAGTTCCATTATTGGCGCTTCAATTTTGTGTATTCTAGAAAGGTCTTTAATTTTAGGTTCTTTAGCTTCGCTGATTCGAGGGTAGATATAAATATCGTAACGAGCCAAAATGGTCTCGAAATTCTTCCATTTATGAAAACTCCCTAAATTATCTTCACCCATGATTAAAGAAAAACTGTTTTCAGGGAACTTCTCTTCTAGATAGGCTAAGGTTTTTACCGTGTAGTTGGGTTGCGGCAAGCCAAATTCGATATCGCTGGCTTTTAATTTTGGGTATTCTTCTGTCGCAATTCGCACCATCGTAAGGCGATGGTGATCGTCTAATAAAGTCTTTTTGTTTTTATGCGGATTATGAGGCGTTA
>QIIH01000105.1 GCA_003229235.1 Flavobacteriales bacterium
AAGGTGTTTATAATCATCTGCTCTAGAAGGCGCAAATATTTATGGATATCGGTAAAAAAGTTCTCTAAATCTAAGATAGGATAGCCTACAATTTGCCCAGGCCCGTGATAGGTAATGTCACCACCACGGTTTATTTTATAATAGCTGGCTCCTATTTTCTCAAGGGTATTTTGGTCTATAAGCAAGTTAGAAAGGTCTCCGCTCTTACCTAGGGTATAAACATGAGGATGCTCTACAAATAATAAATGATTAGGAGTGTCCAGAGCAGTCCCTTCACGCCTATTCTTTATTTTTAGATCGATTATTTCTTTAAACAGCGTTTCTTGAAAATCCCAAGTTTGCTTGTAATCTTTGCGTCCTAAATCTGTAAAATGAACCGATTTGTTCATGGCAATTATAATCTAATTTTCGAGCTCAACTTCTATGTCGATAATGTTAGGATCGCTTAAATAATCCATGAAATTAACCTCGTAGTACAAGGTTTTTCCATCGGCACTATAGGTTGCTTCTTCTCTATTTGTTTCCTTTATTTTACGAGGAAACGTATACTTTAATTTATACTTAGATGTTCCAAAAAACAGCGCCATACTCTGCATACTATCGGCCTGTATCTTGTATTTTTCTTTGTCTAATACATATGCATCTCTGATAAAGACATTATTTTTAAAAGAATATTTAACTTTTACCTGCTGATCGTTACTTACTGGAAGGCCCGAATCTTGTGCGCTGGCATTACTTCCCATAATACCGTCAAGTTGCTCAAAGCCTTCTAAAATATCGTTAGCCTCAGATACATCATTAAAATCTGTATACATATCGAAGGTCATTATCTGTTCTTGAGAATTCATGACAACGTGCATTTTAAAGCGCTCTAACTTCATGATTTTGGCTTGCTCGTCTGCCGAAAGCGTACTAATACTATCGCGATTCTCTTCTATAAAATCTTTAAAATTAAGAATTGAATCAATCGAAGTAGTGTCTTGGCCTATGGCACCACCGCCCATAGCTAAAAGCTCGCTCCCGTCAAAAAAGACAGATAATTTACCAGACCCATCTTCGTTTAGGGTCATAGTTTCTGTAAAGTTGCAGCTAGTTGCAAAAAGCCCTAGCGCTACAACGGCCAAAAATTTTAGAATCTTCATGGTGTTTACTTATTTGGATTGTTCAGAATTATTAAAGCCGCGATTACTCCGGGAATCCATCCACAAATGGTTAAAATTAAAACAATTAAAACCGAACCGCATCCTTTGTCGATAACCGCCAAAGGCGGAAACAGAATACTTAATAACACGCGCCAAAAACTCATAATTTAGTATAAACTCATCTTGACTTTTTGTTTTTAACCGAAAATGAGATGAAATTTGTGCAGATAAGGCACTTTTCGTAAGGCATAGCAGAGCTACGCATAAGAAAAGTAACAAAATATGGACGAATTTCAGCCATTTTTTAGGAAATAGAAAAAGTCAGGATGAGTTCTATTTGTAAAGATAGTATTTTATACTTTATTGGACGCAATTATGGGGTATCTGTTACGCTGTGGAAGGTATTTTTTACAACGATTTAATTGTGCTAATTTAGAAGCATGCTAAAATCCCTTCTTTTATTTTTTGCATTCACGAGCTTATTTTCTTCACAGGTTTACAGCCAATATAGTTTTAGTGGGCAAATAAACGATCAAGGCTTGAGTGGCACTGTTTATTTATCGTTGGTAGACGACTATCGCAAAACTTCTGGAGTGTTTACAGACCAAATATTAGCTACCACTAAAGTGGATTCGTTAGGCCACTTTGTGTTTAAGGGTAGTGATTTACCAGATGAGTATCGATTTTACCGAATTCATGCAGATGCATGTTCAGAAAACCAGCTAAACGTGAATCATTATACTGGGCATTGCCCAAGTTCACAAGAGGTTGTTTTTTTAGCTTCAAACAAGGACACTATTAATTTCCCTATCTCCTTTGACCAGCAAATGTTCTGTAGTGTTATAACATCAAACCCCGTTGCCTTAAAACTACATCAAGTAGATTCTTTAAAAGAAGTAATGCGTTACGAATTTACTGGGTTTAGGTCTAAAACAAAAAACAAAGCGACCATTGGTAAGTGGTTTAAACGCTTGCACGAATACGGACAAGCTCAAAACGAACCTTTAGTAGAATTATATATTCATAGCTTTTTGAGCAACAGAAGCAACACTTTTTACGATTTCTATAAAGAAGATATTGCCGATAATTCTTACTACGATCAATTAGCAGACAGATTAGACAATCGATATCAAGGCAGCGCTTATACAGAACAATATCAAGCCGAGCTCGCCTCGGACAAATATGCCTTGGGCCTGTCTAAAGACAAAAAACCAAAATGGCAGTATTATCTTTTCGGGTTCTTGCTTCTTGGGCTACTTCTAAACATGATGTATTGGAACATAAAAAAGCGTCGAAAAAAGAAGGCAATTGATATATCCAGTTTAACACCTCAAGAGCAAAAAATCTTAGGGCTAATACTCGAAAACAAAACCAATAAAGAGATCGCACAAGACATTTTTGTGAGCCATTCTACTGTAAAAACACACATTAATAACCTGTATCGCAAAGTTGGAGTGCAATCTAGAGAACAACTTAAATCTCTGTACAGTAAGTAGTTAAAAAATCTACAACGGGGTCTAGTACCCGATTCCACCGTTCTATTCTTTCTAAATCTTTGAGAAATAGACAATTTCACAGAAATAACTAAAAATTATATCCATGAAAAAGATTTCTACTTTATTGCTCGCATTATTAATAAGTGTACCTCTTTTTGCACAAAGCCTCAATCAAGAATACGACACAGATAGCAAACCCTATTTATGGGGGGAAATAGACAAAACTGGGATGCAAGGCTCAAATTATGCAAGCTGGTTTAATAAATATTTTGATGCCTATACGCCTAACACGGATACCATTGCACTAATCGCAAAAAGGCTAAATGACATTAATATTTTAGCATTCTTGGGCACTTGGTGTGGCGACAGTAAACGTCAAGTGCCTACCTTCTATAAAGTATTAGAAGCAGCTAATTATCCTATGGAGCAATTAGAAATGATCGCAGTACGCGGTGATAGAGCCCATTATAAACAAGGCCC
>QIIH01000314.1 GCA_003229235.1 Flavobacteriales bacterium
TTTAAAATCAAGGTGTTCTCGTACATAGTAATTAATAGCAGGGGTAAAGGAGTGCAGCCAAGACTTTAACTCCGAATTATAATCAGGTCGCACACCGGCTTTTGTCTTGTCTATCCCAAGGTATCTTGAATCTAAACGACCTATGGTATGCCCACTTTTTTCGCGTAATAAATCTTTCCAAAAGTAAGCTGTGGGTACATCTAGGTTTTGATCTAAGACCGATTTTTTAGACAAACCAGAATAATATGCCATTTTGGTAGCTATTTCGTCTTTTTCTGCAGCCAAAATAAATCCGCCCTTGGCTAAAGCCGGCATTAATTTATCTATTGCAAAGGCTTCTGCCTCTGGTAGAATGTCTAATAAATCCCTGCTTTGTAGCGCAGGATCTAACACTTTATGATGCCAAGCCGCTGCTGTATAATAAGGTAAATTTAAAGCCGAACTTACCGGAACATCACTGTTAAATACAAGATAGTCTGCAGGAGAAACCATAATTACTCCATTTAAATACATCCATTGTGCGTCTTGTAACTCTTTTGCGAGCCCCATTACTCGGGTTCCGCCATAGCTTTCACCAATTATGTACTTAGGAGAACGCCAAAGATTGTTACGTGAAACAAAGGTGTTAAGCCATTCTGCTAGGTACTTGATATCTGCATTGATGCCAAAAAATTTTGATTTATCAATTTCCTTTCCGCTTGCGGGAATTGTACGAGAATAACCAGTATTTACTGGATTAATAAAAACAATATCGGCCACATCTAATACCGAATATGGGTTATCCTGAATTCCGTAAGGTTGAACAGGATATCCTTCGTCGTCTATCTTTAACACTTTAGGGCCAGTATATGCCACGTGCATCCAAACCGAAGCAGAACCTGGCCCGCCATTAAACGACATAATTAGAGGGCGGCTGCCATCGTCTGGCACATCGGTACGCTTGTAATAAGTGTAAAATAATGTAGCAATAGGAGCTCCCATGTCGTCCCATACAGGTTGCATCCCTGTAGTTGCCTGATATGCAACATTATTACCATTAATAGTAGCGTCGTGTGTGGTAACGACAGTCGTGTCTATCGGAATTTCTCTGCTTTGTCCTAAACCAAAAAATGGAATAATGAGAAATAGTGTGAGTAATTGGTTGGGTTTTTTCATGGTTGGTTAAATTATAATTAAATATACAGCAATCAGATTAATCGCATATTAAAGTGATTGATCTATTATTTCTTGAACCACCTCTGGATTTAACAAAGTAGAGGTATCTCCTAATTGGTCGGTTTCATCATTTGCGATTTTACGCAGAATACGTCTCATAATTTTACCAGAGCGCGTTTTGGGCAAACCACTCGTAAACTGAATCTTATCAAGCTTTGCAATTGGCCCAATATGCTTTGTAATTAATTGATTTATTTCTTGGCGAAGATTCTCGTTACTTATGTCTTGGCCAAAATTTTTAAGTGTTACATAACCGTACAATGCATTGCCCTTTACCTCGTGCGGAAAACCAACAACTGCCGATTCTGCGACGGCAGGATGCTCGTTAATTGCGTCTTCTATTGGCGCTGTTCCTAAGTTATGCCCAGATACTATAATTACATCGTCTACACGGCCAGTAATGCGATAATAACCTACTTCGTCACGTAATGCACCATCTCCTGTAAAATACTTGTTCTCGAAGGCTGTAAAATATGTGTCTTTATATCGCTGGTGATTTCCCCAAATAGTGCGAGCCATCGAGGGCCAAGGGAAATTTATGCATAAACGGCCACTAACTTGATTGCCCGTAATCTCGTTGCCTTGCTCGTCTAATAACGAGATCTGTATTCCCGGCATCGGTAAAGTCGCATAAGTGGGTTTGGTGGGGGTTACAAATGGAATTGGCGAAATCATAACGCCTCCAGTTTCTGTTTGCCACCAAGTATCTACTATCGGGCATTTACGGTTGCCAATATTTTCGTTATACCAATGCCAAGCTTCTTCGTTAATGGGTTCGCCAACAGTGCCAAGCACTTTTAACGAACTTAAATCGTGTTTTTTAACCAGCTCTAAATCTTCTTTGGCCAAAGCTCTAATAGCGGTTGGTGCAGTATAAAATTGAGTGACTTTGTGTTTTTCTACAATCTCCCAGAATCGCCCGAAATCTGGATAGCTAGGCACTCCTTCGAACATAACGGTTGTAGCTCCATTGGCTAAGGGCCCATAAATAATATAGCTGTGCCCAGTTATCCAACCAATATCGGCCGTACACCAGTACACATCGTCTTCTTTATACTGAAACACATTCTGAAAAGTATATGCCGTATACACCATATATCCAGCACTGCTATGTACCATTCCTTTAGGCATTCCTGTTGAACCCGAAGTATAAAGAATAAAAAGAGGGTCTTCTGCGTCCATGATTTCTGGAGCACAATCTGTTTGAGCCTCATCTAATAAAGGATTGAGCCAGGCATCTCTTCCTGCTTCCATATGTATAGTCTCGCCAGTTCGCTTGGCTACCAAAACATTTTTAACGCCAGGACAATTTTCTAAGGCGGCATCTACAATTCCCTTTAAGTCTATTGTTTTCGCTCCGCGGAATGAGCCATCAGCAGTAAGTACAATTTTACAGTCGCTATCGTTAATTCTTGTTGAAAGGGCTTTAGCCGAGAAACCAGCAAAAACCACCGAATGAATTGCTCCAATTCTGGCACAGGCCAATATCGCTGCGGCCAGTTCAGGAATCATTGGCATATAGATGCATACACGATCTCCTTTATTAACTCCTTTGCTTTTTAAAACATTAGAAAAACGACAAACGCGCTCATGCAAATCGTTGTATGTAATGTGTTCTGCCGATTGGCTAGGATCATTGGGCTCAAATAAAATAGCGGTTTTGTCGCCTCTAGTTGGTAAATGCCGGTCTATACAGTTTTCTGTGATATTGAGTTTGGCACCTTTAAACCATTCTATCTTTGGCTTAGAAAAATCCCATTGCAACACTTTATCCCAAGGTTTTCTCCATAAAAAGTTTTCTTGGGCGAGTGCTCTCCAAAACTCCTCTGGTTCTTGGACAGATTTTCGATAAACCTGAAAATATTCTTCTAAACTTTTAATATGGTAATTACTCATAAAGTC
>QIIH01000258.1 GCA_003229235.1 Flavobacteriales bacterium
CGTAATTCGCTTCCACCAGCATAATTCTTTTTAAGATCCTTAAATTTTGAATCTCCTTCTAAAGGCATTACACGATTGGCATCGTGTAAATAGCGAACCCCAGTAAATAAATGTGCAAACACCAATTCGGCAACAGAAGCAGAGGAGGCTCCAGGCGTATTAATCACGTGTAATCCCTTTTCTCGAGCATAGGTAACATCTATATTATCCATTCCTACACCACCGCGACCAATGAGTTTAAGAGAAGGGCAAGCATCGATCAATTCTTTGCGAACTGTAGTCGCAGAACGAACCAAAATAGCATCCACCTGATTTTCGTTTATATAATTTTCGAGCTGTTGTTGTGCGACTTTCGTTGTAATTACTTCGAATCCGCCGGCTTCTAAAGCTTGGACTCCACTGTTCGATATTCCGTCGTTAGCTAAGACTTTCATAAATAGATTTTCGTTATTATGCTTTTGTTTCTAAATGCTTCATTACATTAACCAAGGTTGCAACACTCTCTAAAGGTAGAGCATTGTACATCGATGCTCGGTAACCGCCCACAGAGCGATGACCGTTTAATCCGTTAATTCCGGCTTCTTTCCACATTTGATCAAAAGTATCCTTTAAATTATCCTGTGTAAGAGTAAAGGTCGCATTCATCATTGAACGATCTTCAGAATTGGGTACGAAACCTTTAAACAATGGGTTTCTGTCAATTTCATTATAAAGTAAATTAGCTTTATCGTTGTTTACTTTCTCAATAGCCGGTATTCCGCCTAGATCTTTTAACCATTCTAATGTAAGCATCGAAACGAATACTGGAAATACCGGAGGTGTATTAAACATGCTATCTTTAGAAATATGCACCTGATAATCTAGCATTGATGGAATATGCCGCGATACTTTTCCTAAAATTTCGTCTTTTACAACCACAAGTGTTGTCCCGGCAGGCCCCATATTTTTTTGAGCTCCTGCATATATCAAATCGAACTGTGTAAAATCGAGCGTACGTGAAAAAATATCGCTACTCATATCACAGACTAAGGGAGCAGTACTTTTAGGAAACTCCTTAAATTGAGTTCCAAAAATAGTATTGTTACTCGTCAAATGCATGTAATCAAGGTTGGCGGGCACTAAAATATTTTTAGGAATATAATTAAAGTTAGCGTCTTTAGAGCTAGCCAATTCTATGATTTCACCATAGTGTTGGGCTTCTTTTAATGCTTTTGCGCTCCAAGTTCCGGTGTTTAAATACCCTGCCTTACTTTCTAATAGATTATAGGTCACGGCCAAAAACTGAGTGCTAGCACCTCCCTGTAAAAAAAGAGCGGTATATCCTTTACCTTCTAATTCAAGTAATTCTAAGGCCAATGAGCGGGCATTTTCCATTACCTCGATAAATTCCGCGCTGCGGTGAGAAATTTCAATAATAGAAAGGTCTATGCCATTATAATTCAAAACGCCATCGGCTGCTTTTTGTATGACAGAAGCTGGTAATATAGAAGGGCCAGCGCTAAAATTATGCTTTTTCATAAGTTGCTTGTAAAGATGCAAAGATGTTAAATCTGCAGGGATTGACCCAGCAGAAGTAATTAATTTATTAACCGAGTTTCAACAAAAAAGCTAAGGTATTAATGCCATCGGCATAATCGTTTAATTGTGGCTTTTGAGCTTCGCCGAACGGAATCGTATTTAACTCAGGGATATCACCTATAATACATTGTATTTGGGCTTTGCTTTGATTGAGGGTTTGAGCCAATTCTTCTGTAGAATTGTAATACTCATAAAACAAAGTGGCAATGGGAGAAGCAAAACTCTCGTCTTCTTTAATCATACAAAAGCCATTGTCTAAAAAGTCGAACTGACTCATCAAAAATACCGCCTTATTATAATCGTAATTGTTTTCGTATTTTTTAATCTCTAAAAGATGTTTCCACGGGAAGATTGCATTAAAAATAATATCAAGATCAAACCCTTTTGGAAGGTACATTTTAGACACGTTGCGACATCCTAGGCCAAAGTACCTAAAGACATCTTCTCCCAAATTAGCCAGTTGTTTGCTAGTTTGATTCGCCGTAATAACAGCTACTGCATTGCGATTTTTTCTGATTATACTCGGGTATTTGCCAAAATAATGATCAAAATAACGCGCAGTGTTGTTACTTCCTGTTGCGATAACAGCATCAAATCCTTCTAATTTTCCTTGGGTTATGTTGTATTGACTTTCCCATTGCACATCGATATTCGTTAAAATCTCTAATAGAAAAGGCAGCAAAATTGCATCGCTGCTAGATAGTTTTATCAATGCCTTATGTGGCGATAACAAAACGCACAATAAATCGTGAAAACCAACCATCGGAATATTCCCAGCCATTACGATTGCAATTGTTTTGCTAGGCGTGTTTTCGTTAAACGGATAATTATTTAACCATTCGCTTAGTTTATTCTGGGTTAAAATATCTCCCCAGTTCTGAATGGCAAAATGTTGATTTTCTGGTAAGAACCAACTGTTGTGAGCGTACGCTTTTTCTATTATTTGATTGAGCCGTTCGTAGGAGGGAAGTGCCTTATTTTTTAAGGGTTCTCCTGCGGAATAATCCTTTAGATAAGTTCCTAGTTGAGCAAGACTCGAAATACGTTGTGATAAACCTAAAGCCATTTGGTAGTAATGAGATTTGGCGTTATTTTTGCACTGCAAAGTTAGAAAAAGAAAACACTATGGCGATCATAATCACAGACGAATGTATTAATTGCGGCGCTTGCGAACCTGAATGCCCTAATACGGCCATTTACGAGGGTGCAGACGACTGGCGTTATGCCGATGGCACAGATCTGGATGGCAATGTTGTTTTACTTAACGGAAAAGAAATAGACGCCACAGAAGCTCAAGAGCCTGTTAGTGACGAGCTTTATTTTATTGTAGCAGATAAATGCACCGAATGTAAGGGATTTCATGAAGAGCCTCAATGTGCTGCCGTTTGCCCTGTAGATTGTTGTGTACCAGACGAAGACAATGTAGAAGACGAGGCAACCCTTTTGGCCAAACAAGCCTTTATGCACGAATAGCTCACTTTGCAACTCAAAAAACTATTTTATTTAGTAAATTAGGCTCTTATGCCTG
>QIIH01000305.1 GCA_003229235.1 Flavobacteriales bacterium
CAAAGCTCCTTTACAGGAACCTCATTTCTGGATAATGCAAGTACGTTATGGCCAAAGGCAGTAAATTGTTTGGCCATCTCGTAGCCTATGCCTCTACTTGTACCCGTAATAATAATATTTTTTGCCATAGGTAAAGATAAAAAAAACCGCTGGAGTCTTAATAAGAAACAACCAGCGGGAATATTCTAAAATTAGAAAATCCTTACACAAATATTGTGACTGGATTTTCTATATAAGTTCTTAAGGTTTGTAAAAATGCCGCTCCAGTAGCTCCATCGACTGTACGGTGATCGCAAGCCAAAGTTACCGTCATGGTATTTCCTACTGCGATTTGTCCGTTTTTAACCACGGGCTTTTGCATAATAGCTCCTACACTCAAGATAGCCGAATTTGGCTGATTAATTATAGAAGTAAATTCTTTAATACCAAACATTCCTAAATTTGAAACAGTAAAAGTACTGCCTTCCATTTCTTGAGGCGTTAGTTTTTTATTTCTTGCCTTGCCTGCCAAATCTTTTACGTTAGCACCAATTTGGCTGAAGGTCATTTGGTCGGCAAACTTAAGCACAGGCACTAATAAACCATCTTCAACAGCCACAGCCACTCCAATATGGATGTGTTTAGCGATTCGCGTTACATCGTTGGTCCATTGCGTATTCACTCTAGGATGCTTTCTTAATCCCATTGCGCAGGCCTTAACAATCATATCGTTAAATGAAATTTTTACATTTGGATCGCTATTTATTGCTATTCTAGCTGCAATAGCGTGATCCATATCTAGCTCGACCGTTAAGTAATAATGAGGCGCAGTAAATTTAGATTCTCCTAGGCGTTTTGCAATTGTCTTGCGCATTTGAGAATTTTTAACCTCCTCGAAGGCTTCCTCACCTACAGGAGTATAACTCGCAGCAGCAGATGTAACTCCCGGAGAATAGTTCTCTATGTCTTTCTTTACAATACGTCCGTTTTCGCCAGACCCTTGCACAGACTCAAGGTTTATCCCTTTATCTGCTGCTAATTTTTTGGCCAATGGCGAAGCAAAAATTCTACCGTTGTTTGTACTTGAAATTGTTGTTTGCACAACGGGTGTAGGCTCAGTTTTAGTCTCCTGTTTTGGTGCTTCTTGCTTTGGTATCTCTTTTACAGGAGTACTTGTTACAGCAGTCTCCCCGCCACCTTTATAGTTTTCGGTTATACCAGAAATATCTGTTCCTTTTGGGCCAATAATAGCTAGTAATTGATCTACAGGAGCGGTTCCGCCTTCTGGAATCCCAATTTTAAGCAGCGTACCACTATAAAATGACTCGAATTCCATTGTGGCCTTATCGGTCTCAATTTCTGCAAGTATATCACCTTCGCTAACATCGTCTCCTTCTTGTTTAAGCCAAGTGGCAACGGTTCCTTCTTCCATAGTATCACTCAAGCGAGGCATGGTAATTACTTCAACCCCTTCTGGTAAACTCGTTGAGTAGAATCACTAGATGCTACTTTTACAGCTATTTTGGTTACAGGCGCTTCTGCTTCAGGTTCACTAGTTCTAGATAATAGCTTCGAAATATCTTCGCCTTTCTCACCGATAATCGCCAATAAGGTATCGACAGCAGCCGTTTCGCCTTCCTGAATTCCGATATAAAGCAAAGTTCCTTCGTAAAACGATTCGAACTCCATAGTAGCCTTATCTGTTTCGATCTCGGCCAAAATATCCCCTTCGCTAACTTGATCGCCAACTTGCTTTAGCCATTTTGCCACAACACCTTCTTCCATGGTATCGCTAAGTCTTGGCATGTTAATTACTGTAGCCATCGTTATAGTTTATGAGATAAAAATGGATAGTCTTCTTGTTCGTACACTACATCGTACATAACATTCTTTTCTGGGTACGGCGAATCTTCTGCAAATTTTTCGCATTCGGCAACAAGATCCTTAACACGTGAATCAATCGCCGCAATTTCTTTTGCACTGGCCCATTTATTTTTATAAATATGGTCCAGTACGTATTTAATTGGATCTTCGTCTTTTTTAGCTTCGACCTCTTCTTTAGTTCTATAATGCTGTGCATCACTCATTGAGTGTCCGCGAAAGCGGTAGGTTCTGATCTCGAGAAAAGTTGGCCCTCCTCCAGAGCGCGCACGCTCAATAGCTTCGTCCATCTCTTTGGCCACTATTTCTGGTTTCATACCATCAATAGCCTTACAAGGCATCTCATACCCTAATCCCAATTTGTAAATATCTGTATGATTGGCAGTTCGAGCTACAGACGTACCCATAGCGTATCCGTTATTTTCTACACAAAATACTACTGGCAAGTTCCAAAGCATTGCCAAGTTAAAAGTCTCGTGTAAAGCCCCCTGACGCGTGGCGCCATCACCCATGTAAGTAATAGTGACCGCATTGCGATCAAAAAACTTATCGGCAAAGGCCAAGCCAGCCCCTAAAGGAATTTGTCCTCCTACGATTCCGTGGCCTCCGTAAAAGCCATTTTTTGGCGCAAAAATATGCATTGAGCCACCAAGGCCTTGCGAAGTTCCGGTAGCCTTTCCGTATAGTTCTGCCATTACTCTGCGCGGGTCTACACCCATACCAATTGGCTGTACATGATTTCTGTAAGCCGTAATCATTTTATCCTTACTCAAGTCCATCGCATGCAAGGCCCCTGCTAGCACAGCTTCTTGCCCATTATAAAGATGTAAAAACCCTCTAACTTTCTGCTGAATGTATACTTGCGCTAGTTTATCTTCAAACTTGCGCCAGAACAACATGTTCTCGTACCAGTCTAAGTATGTCTTTTTGGTGATCTTTTTCATTAGTTCTTGAGATAAATCAACTGATTTTTAAAAAATCGGAATAACAAAAATAGTCTTTTTAAGAGGTACTACAAAAATGCACAAAACAATTATGGACTAAATGAGCGAGAACAGATTTAATTTACAGCTTGTGCCCATTTAATTAATACTTTGGAGTGAAAGCGAAGCGGTTCATCGACGCAAAAAATTTATTTAGATATCACTAATAAAAAGTAAAATTTCAGAAAAAAGATAAATCATTTTAGAGATAAGTACTATCAAAATGTAATGGCAATAAGTTGGCTATAGAATCTGTTTTAATAACCTTCCCTGAGGCTCCCATAAAAAACACCTCAATGGGTTTGTCTTGCTTGTTTTCGTACTCCATAAGCGCTTGTCTACAAGCTCCACAAGAAGTAGCGGGATGGGTCAATTCGTAATCACTTGCAGCAGCCGTTATGGCAATTTGAAGAATCTCGATATTCGGAAAATTCGCTCCAGCGCTAAAAATTGCAACACGTTCGGCACAAAGCCCAGTAGGATAAGCAGCATTTTCTTGATTACTGCCCTTTACTACCTCACCATTGCTTAACAAAACCGCTGCTCCAACTTTAAATTTACTATAAGGTGCATAGGCTTGTTCTCTAGTTTCAATAGCTTGCTGCATTAATTGCTTAACATCGGTAGGAAGAGAATCGATACTATCAAAATAGCCAAAACTGGTGGTAATCTTTTTTTCTTCCATGGGTTAGATTATGCCTAAATGTATAAAAAACAAAAGAGACACCCTGTTTAGGTGTCTCTTTTAATTGTGTTTTAGTAGATCGGTCTAGTATTCGTCATATTCGTCACCAAAATTAAAGGTAAGTCCGAACCTAAGCGTTCCTTCTAGAGGACTAATAGAACGAGACGTAGAGAATAAATAAGAAAAATTTAAAGCCAAAGAAGTATATCTAAATCCTGCTCCTAAAGAAAAGAATTTTCTGAAACCTTTCTCTTCGCTTTCGTTAAAATAGCCCAATCTAAAAGCAAAGGCATCTTGATACCAATACTCTGCACCTATAGCCCATACAATTTCTTTTAACTCTTCACTAAAGCCGTCAGGCGCATCGGTAAGCGAACTAAACATACCAGAGAAAAAACTAATGTCCTCATAGGTGTCTGCATCATCTGAATCGATATCACCATCGCCATCAAAATCTTGTGGAGTTGGCACTAATAATTTATCAATTTCTGCCAAGACTGAAATCTTATTGTATTCGTCAAGAATAAAGTCAAAACCACCACCTAAAGAAAGGTTGGTTGGAATATTGTTTGCTCTTCCTCCGTCGCTATAGGTCAATTTTGGACCAATATTGGAGACATTAAATCCTGCTCTCCACCGCCCGTCAAAGCTATTATAAGCAATTTCTTCACTCTGATAATAACCTGCAACATCAACAGCAAAAGTACTAGCAGCACTCGCGTCGTTTGCTTGGTCGAACTTAAGGTTTGAGTTAATAAAACGTCCTGCAACTGCCATAGAGAAACGTTCGCTTAATCGCAGTGAATACGATAAATCTACAGCAAATTCGTTGGGTTTAACTATGAGGCCTGGTTCTGTTGGTGTTTGACGCAATTCAATTTCACCGTTACTAAAATATCTAAAAGAAGCTCCAATTGCACTTTTCTCGTCAATGCGAT
>QIIH01000016.1 GCA_003229235.1 Flavobacteriales bacterium
AACCGCCACAAAGACTTAAAATCGCAGTATAAAGTTTTTAAAGAACAGTTTGTGGTTTGTTGGGCTGGCCACACTAAGCAAGTAAAAGGAGAGACCTATTATTCGAGAGTTGATATTGAGCTCATAAACGAACAGGTGCGTCTATTTTATTCGGCATTAGACGAAGTTTCGATTAGCCATAATGGCGATTACTTTAAGATAGTAGAATATGTGCAATTAGGGCTAAATAATAACTATCAGTACTACCCACTTGAAGAAGTGATTATCGAGTTTAACGAGAATGGCGCTTACGCCATTAATACAACCTTGGTCTTTGAACCGCCACAATTCAACAAAAAGAATTTGCATCATATATTTAATGCAAACAATGCGTTGCTCGATAAATTGAAAAAAAATATACCGCTCAATAATAACGAAGAGAAGGATCTAGTTAATTTGCCAGGCACCTATCTTATTTGTGCGGTAAACGACTTTACAGAAGCTGTAGAAAAACTTCAAGAAGCCAAACCTTATTTAAAGGCCCGCAATGCGGATTTGTATGATCGCTATCAAGAAGTAACACGTATTTTAAGGAAGATTAAATATACCCAATACGCCGTATCCTCAATAAAATTAAGCTGTAACAAAAGTTTAATTTTCACACTAATTAAATGGATGGCTAACCACGGCTTCTTTTTTAGCCTTAATATTATTATATTTAAACACAACACTAAACATCACTTATGGGAATTTTCGATACTATTAAAGAAAAACTAACGAACGAATTTATTGACATCATCGAATGGCTTGACTATACCGATGATACCATTTGCCATCGTTTTGAGCGTTATCAGAACGAAATTAAAAATGGCGCACAGCTCGTAGTACGCGAAGGGCAAACGGCAGTTTTTATTAATGAAGGTCAACTCGCAGATGTTTTCGAACCTGGCACCTATACTTTAAACACAGAAAACTTGCCCATTTTAGCCACCCTTAAAGGCTGGAAGTATGGCTTTAACAGCCCCTTTAAATCTGAGGTATATTTTGTAAATACGCATCTTTTTACAGACGAAAAATGGGGAACAAAAAACCCAATAACACTTAACGACGAACGCTTTGGACTCACAGAAATAAGAGCTTTTGGCACCTATGCCTTTAGAATTAACGATGCCAGTAAATTTATTGTAGACATCGTAGGTACAGACAACAATTTTACCAATTTTGAGATTAACGAGCATCTAAAAAGCTTGATCGCAACTCGTTTCACTGATACCATTGGTGAAGCCAATTTACCGATAGAATTATATGCTGCCAACACAACAGAATTATCTGAGACCTGTAAAGATGTAATGCAGGTAGAGTTTAACAGCGTTGGAATTGAATTGTCGAAATTTTTTATAGAGAATGTTTCGATGCCAGAAGATCTCAAAAAAGAAATTTTCGAATACAGTCGTTTAGACAAAATAGATTTAGACAAGCTTACCAAGTTTAAAACTGCCAAAGCTATTGAGGCAGCCGCCGCCCAAGAAGGCGGAACTGCCGGCGCTGGTATGGGCATGGGAATGGGCTTTGTACTTGCACAACAAATGGGAGGCATGATGCAACCACAAATGGGGGCTCAAGCGCCTGCTGCAGCTCCAATAGGAGCTGTGCCGCCGCCACTACCTGCATCGGCACAATATTACTATGCCTCAAATGGAGCGCAAGCTGGTCCTGTAAGTTTTGAGCAACTCGGTGCATTATTCGCCAACAGAACTGTAAACAAAAACAGCCTTGTATGGAAGCAAGGCATGACGGGTTGGAAAGCCTTAAGTGAGATAGAAGAACTCAAAGCATTTTTAGGCGGAAACACGCCACCTCCACTGCCTTCTTAGAAGTTTAATTTTAATAGTTCCGCTGCGGCGTTATGGATAAAACAAAGCCTAAAGTTTCTGAACTTAAAAAGGCCTGCATTAATTGTGGGGCAGAATTGCTTTATGCCCCCGGAACAACCGAGTTAAAATGTGAATATTGCAATAATACCGAGCAAATCGCTGCCAATCAGAATAGCTTTAAAGAACTCGAACTAAAACCGTATCTAGAAGAATTTGGCTCCAACTCGCATAGCGAAATGATTAGCATGCTAGAGTGTAAAAACTGTGGCGCAAATCAGCATATAGAGGATAATTACAAATCGCTACACTGTGTGTATTGCAGTATGCCTTTAATTATTGAGGATCTGCAGAAGGAGGCCTGGATTTTGCCTGGAGCGATAGTGCCATTTCAGATAGACCTTGATAAATCTCATCAAATTTTTGAGGCATGGGTAAATAAATTATGGTTTGCTCCTAATAAACTAAAAAAGGCAGCCTTAGACCCTGCCAATACTAAAGGCCTTTATGTACCCTATTGGACTTTTGATGCACAATTATTTGCTAGTTATACCGGCCAACGAGGTGACTATTATTATGTAACAGTGCCTTATACAACTACTTCGAATGGCAAAACCGTGACCAGAATGCGACAAGAACGCCGCACTAGATGGTCTCCTGCTTTCGGGAGTGTAGAGGGCTTTGTAGACGATACTTTAATAACTGCATCCAAACAGCGTTCAGGAGTGATTCCACAGAAAGTAGCCAAATGGAATCTCAATGATTTGACTTCTTTTGACAGCAGTTTTTTGGCTGGATTTGTTACCGAAAAATATACGATTCCTCTAGAGGATGGTCACTTGAGTTCGAAGAACGAAGCAAATAGAATTGCGACGCGTTGGGCCCGAAGAGACATTGGTGGTGATACGCAACGTGTCTCTAGTATTGATGTGTCTCTCACCGACCAAACCTTTAAACACATTTTATTACCAGTTTATATTAGTGCCTATCAATTTAAACGAAAACGCTATAACTTTTTTGTGAATGGGCAAACAGGAGTTCTGGCTGGGCAACGCCCTTATTCGTTTTGGAAAATATTCTTTTTAGTGATTTCTATTCTCGCAGTTATTGCTGCTATTATTGTTGCCATTAATTATGCAGATCAATGAAAACATTCGTAGTTGGTGATATTCATGGCGGGTTACGTGCTTTAGAAGAAGTGCTTGAACTGTTGCCTTATACCGCAGAAGACAAATTTATATTTTTAGGCGATTACGTAGACGGCTGGAGTGATGCCTCGGCTACAATCGCTTTTTTAATCGACTTTGCAAAAAGTAACTCCTGTGTTTTTTTAAGAGGGAATCACGACTATTTACTCGAACAATATTTGGCTAAAAACGACCAAAATCCTCTTTGGCTGCGCAGTGGTGGGGATACAACTTTAAAAAGTTATGTTACTATAACTCCAGAAGAACGCGCTGTACATCTTGAGTTTCTAGAAAATCTGATCAATTATTACATTGATGACCAAAACCGTCTTTTTGTACATGCGGGCTTTACAAATCAGCATGGTCCCGATAAAGAATTCTACCCCAATTTGGTTTATTGGGACAGGACTCTATGGGAAATGGCCTGCGCTATGAATCCAGATCTAACTCCTGAATCTATTTATTATCCGGCAAGGCTTAAACTTTTTAAAGAAATATATATAGGCCATACACCAACCTTCAAGCTGGGTTTCTATACTCC
>QIIH01000090.1 GCA_003229235.1 Flavobacteriales bacterium
ATAGTAACTGGATTGAAGCGAATTCAACTTAATTTTCAAGAAAATAGAGGTACCTTTTTGCCAGGATATCTAAATTCTATTGGGTTTATTGGTACGTTAAAACCAACCACAGGGTTTATTTTTGGAGGTCAAGCAGATGTGAGAGATTTAGCAGCACGCAAAGGATGGTTAACAATTTTCCCAGAATTTAACCAACAATATACAGCGACAAAAAACACACAATTTGATTATCAAGCAACCTTAGAGTTTTTGCCAGACCTTAAAATTGAAGTAAATGGTAACAAACAACAGTCAGAATCATATGCCGAAAATTATATTGTAAACGATTTTGAATATAATTCTCTTTCACCTAATACCTTCGGAAATTTTAATATCTCGACAATATTAATAGCGACATCATTTGGCACAAGCGATGAGCTGAACAGTGCTACCTTCGAAGATTTTAGAAGTAATCGATTGGTAGTCGCAAACAGATTAGCGGCAGAGTTTTACGGAACAAGCGATGTGCCTCGTGATCCTTCTACAGGTTACCCAGTTGGATTCGGTAGAAATAATCAATCGGTATTATTGCCATCATTCCTCTCGGCATATTCTGGTCAAAGTGCCGACGATGTAGATACAGGAATCTTTAGAGATTTCCCTTTACCAAACTGGGATATTAAGTACACTGGGCTTATGCGTATTAAATGGTTTAAAAAGACCTTTAAGCGCTTCTCTATTCAGCATGGATATAGAGCGGGTTATACTGTGAATCAGTTCCAATCTAATCTAGATTACGACCGAAACGCTCCTACAGAAACCGATCAAGCAGGAAACTTCAAGAACGAAACTTTACTTGCTAACGTTAACTTAACGGAGCAGTTTAGCCCATTGATTAAAATAGACTTCGAAATGAAGAATTCTGTAAAGATACTTGCAGAGATTCGTAAAGACCGAGCGTTGTCCTTAAGTTTTGCCAATAATTTGCTTACAGAGATCCAAGGGATGGAATATATTATTGGATTAGGGTATCGCGTAAAAGACTTAAGAATAGGAACCAATTTTGGCGGTAAAAAGAAAATCATGAAGAGCGATTTAAACTTTAAAATGGATTTGTCGCTTAGAGATAATAAAACCATTATTCGTTATTTAGATATCGAAAATAACCAAATAACAGCTGGGCAAACTATTTACGGCTTACAGTTCACAACAGATTATGCCTTGAGCAAGAACCTAACGGCCTTATTCTATTACGATCATACGTTTTCTGAATACGCAATCTCGACAGCCTTCCCTCAAACAACTATTAGAGGTGGAATCACTTTGAGATACAACTTTGGAAACTAAACCAACCTAAATACTTTATTATTATGAACATACCAGCTAACTTAAAATATACAAAGGACCACGAATGGTTAAGTATCGAAGGCGATATTGCAACAGTGGGTATTACCGATTTTGCACAAAGCGAGTTAGGTGATATTGTATACGTCGAAGTTGAGACCTTAGACGAGACCTTACAAAAAGACGAAGTTTTTGGAACCGTCGAGGCTGTTAAAACTGTTTCGGACCTATTTTTACCACTTTCGGGCGAGATTATTGCTTTTAACGACAATCTTGAAAGTGAACCGGAACATGTAAATACAGATCCTTATGGTGAAGGTTGGATGATTAAAATTCGTATTTCTGACCTAGACCAAATAAGTGAACTCATGGACGATGCGGCATATAAAGAACTTATTGGGGCCTAAAATCCTACTGTATCTTTCTCTTCTTTATACTATATTACTTACTATAGTAACTTTATCAGAGAGTTCTTCCTTGCCAGATGTGCATTGGTGGGAATATCAAGACAAGCTTGCTCATTTACTGGCCTATATAGTTTTAGGAGGAACATGGGGCTTAACGTGGTTATATACACGAAAAGTTGACTTTTGGAAGCCGTATTTTGTCGGAATAGTTGTGGCTAGTATAATTTATGGTACGATAGTTGAGATACTACAAAGCACAATGACTACTACCAGAAATGCCGATCATTGGGATGTATTAGCCAATACTATCGGTGTAATTCTGGGAGTTGTAATAGCATGGCGTAGTTTTCATAAATACTTGCGTATTAAAATGTAATTATACCTTTTATTTAAAATAGAATTTCTATATTTTAGCAATCATATAAATTTCAAATCGTATGCAACCCAAGAAAAACCCAAAAGCCGATGTAGGTCGCAAAAGCACCCTATATTTTCAGATAGGTATGATCGTAATGTTATTACTCGCATGGCGAGGAATAGAATACAAGACATACGATAGAAGTAATATTGATATTGGACACCTCGATATGGACGATGAGTTTGAAGAAGAAGTGCCAATAACAGAAATTATACAACCACCACCGCCACCACCGCCACCGCCACCAGCACCAGAAATTATTGACATTGTGGAAGACGAAGAAGAGGTAGAAGAAACGGTAATCGAATCTACCGAGACAGATCAAAGCGAAGAAATCATTGAGATCGAGGAAATCGAAGAGGTAGATGAAGAACCTCTTGCAGATGTACCTTTCTCGGTAATCGAAAATGTGCCAATTTATCCTGGTTGTGAAGGAGAAAAAGGCAACAATGCCAAGAAAAAATGCATGTCCGATAAAATTGCCAAGTTTGTAAATCGAAAGTTCGATTCAGAGATTGCCAACGAATTGGGCCTTAGTGGACGCCAGCGTATTGCTGTTCAGTTTAAGATAGACAGAAACGGAAACGTTGTAAATGTACGTGCACGTGCTCCAGACGATAGGTTAATGGAGGAAGCCGTTAGGGTTGTGAAAATGCTACCTAAAATGACGCCAGGAATGCAACGCGGGAAAGCAGTAGGGGTATTATACTCACTACCAATATTATTCCAAGTTCAGGACTAAAAAAGAAATTTATTTAATTAAAATCCCGCTAGAAATAGCGGGATTTTTTTTTGGCATTACTCTTGTATTGTTAAAGGTATGTTTAACAGAGAACTTATTTGAGTCATCCTCAATTGGCTAAAAAATTGCCGATTTAATTTTATGTTCGTCTTTTTCTCAAAACGTAGCGCTGCTATGTTTTTTAAAAAAGC
>QIIH01000132.1 GCA_003229235.1 Flavobacteriales bacterium
ACCAGATTTAGAGAAACATCAGCAATTGTTGCTGGCAGCTGCAGATATTTTAATCGAAATTTATATGGCAGAATCTACAATTCTGCGAACCGATAAAAACGTTGGACGCTTTGGAGAAGAAGCTCAAAAAGATCATATCGCAATGGCTCAGCTAAATTTATATAAAGCAGTAGATATAATAATCTCTAGGGCCAAAGAGGGAATTGTTTCTTTTGCAGAAGGAGACGAACAACGAATGATGCTAATGGGGCTTAAACGTTTTACTAAATATCAAACCCTACCCAATGTGGTGGCATTGCGCACTCAAATTGCTAAAACATTGTCTGCCAACAAAGGATATTGTTTCTAACAATAACCATCAACCTATTGTTTAAACTTGAGTTCGATCTAAAATTTAATTTACAGAGTTCTAAGAAACTGGGCCACCTCATAAATGAGGTGGCCTTTTTAGTTAGTAATTAGAAATATTAAAGTTCGGCAAACTTTTTGCTATCTTTATTCCAAACCAAATTTATGCGTATTCTTTGTTCCTTTTTGATGTTATTACTAAGCAGTTTTGCAATTGCCCAAGGTAATTCTGAAGTCTTTATTTGCAATATTGATTTTGATGAATCTGAGATAGAAATCTTAAACCTAGCCAATATATCTAACGATCCTGGATACGACAATCAACCCTCTTTTGCTAGCGACAATCATGTACTTTTTGCCGGGAATAACAAAGGGCAAACAGATTTTTATCGTTATCAAATAAACCGGGGCTCTAAAACACTTTTGGGCGGTTTAAAAAGTGGCGGAGAATATTCGCCACAAGTAATCCCCGGGCAAAAAGAAATTGCAGCCGTTCGTCTTGATACTACAGGTCTACAACGTCTTTATCGATATGACATTGAGAACAAGACCAACACCACAATTATTGACGATTTAGTAGTCGCTTATTATATTTTTTATGATGCGAATACCATTGCTGGTTGTTATATTGAAGAGGACAACCTCAACTTATTTGTGTTTAAAATAGACGAAAATAAAAGCTATACTCTACTTAAAAATGTTGGACGTTCTTTTAATAAAGTACCTGGCCAAAATTCTATAAGTTATTCGGTTACAAACGAAGCAGGAAATCAAGATATTTATTTACTAGACATGGTAACCTACGAAAGCTTTTTTGTAACTCAAATGCCAATTGGAGTGCAAGATCATGCCTGGTTAGACGAATCCAGGATTATAATTGGCAGCAAAAGCAGTTTGTTTATGTACGATACATTTGGCGAAGAAAACTGGCGTAAAATGGCAGACTTATCTGAAGCTGGGATTAAGAATATTACACGTATTGCCGTTAGCCCTAATGGCGAAGGTCTTGCTTTAGCTGCCTCAGTTGACAAATAAGCCCTCCCCTATTAATCTCCTATAATTGAATCTTTTTAGTTATTTTTAGAGGAAATAGATTCCTGATGATTCAAAAGCTTTTATTCGCCATATTTTTAGTCAGTTTTACTAGTTTCTCACAGCAAGACAGCAGGCTTTATGACATTATAGATGATGTTTCCGCAGAGCGGATTAAAAACGACGTAAAAACGCTAGCCGACTTCGGTACACGCCATACTTTGAGCGACACTGTCTCCGACACACGAGGAATTGGAGCAGCTCGCCGCTGGATTAAAACAGAATTTGATAAAATCTCTGAAAATTGTGGAGATTGCCTCAAGGTATTCTACCAGAAAGATTTAGTTAAAAAAGGTGACGGAAATCGCATTGTTCACGATGTCTGGGTAGTTAATGTTGTTGCGGTTCAGCGCGGGACCAAATATCCCAATCGCTATATAATTATGAGTGGCGATATAGACTCTAGAGTGAGCGACCCTGTAGATTTCACTTCCGATTCGCCTGGCGCCAATGATAACGCAAGCGGAATGGCTGGTACGATAGAAGCGGCAAAAGTGTTGTCTAATTACAAGTTTGAGAACTCCGTGATTTATGTAGGCCTTAGTGGAGAAGAGCAAGGTCTGTATGGCGGTAAAGGCTTAGCTGCCCATGCCAACGAACAGGGCTGGGAGATCATTGGTATTTTAAACAACGACATGATAGGGAACATCTCGGGAGTAGATGGTGTTATCGATAATCGCACCTTCAGAATCTTTAGTGAACCTGTACCGCCAACAGAAACAGAAAGACAGCGTAATGCGCGTCGTTTTTACGGGGGCGAAGTAGACGGAATCTCACGACAATTGGCACGTTATGTACATAAAACGACCAAAACATATATGCCCGAGATGAACCCTATGATGATTTATCGTTTGGATCGTTTTGGGAGAGGCGGACATCACAGACCGTTCAACGATGCAGGATTTCCAGGAATTCGAATAATGGAAGCGCACGAAAATTATACCCAACAGCATCAAGATATTCGCGTAGAAGACGGCATTGCCTATGGAGATGTTTTTGAACATGTAAACTTTCCATATGCTAAAAAACTTACAGCCGTTAATGCAATTAACTTGGCGAGTTTGGCCTGGGCTCCTCCATCCCCCAAAAATGTGGCTATTGGTGGCATTGTAGAGGCTTCGGCGAGACTAGAATGGGATGCCGTAGAAGGCGCAGTAAACTACCGGATTTATTGGCGAGACACCACCAGCCCTACATGGGACAACAATCGGTTGGTGGGTAATGTTACAGAGGCGACTCTAGATGGCATTGTTATAGACAATTTCTTTTTTGGAGTAGCTGCGGTTGGAGCGAACGGCCATGAAAGTGTGGTTGTATTTCCTAACAAAATAAAAAGATAGAATTTTATGAAATACCTTTTATTTGGATTGTTATTGGTAATAGCAACAAGCTCTTATAGTCAAGAATTCACTAAACAAGATTCTATTCGCGGTAGTATTACGCCAGAACGTGCTTGGTGGGATGTACAGCATTACGACTTGGATGTAACTATAGATATAGATCAAAAAAAATTAAGCGGGAAAAACACCATATCCTATACTGTGCTAGCACAGGAACAGGTGATGCAGATAGATTTACAAGAGCCAATGCTTTTAACAAAGGCTATTCAAGATGGTAAAGAATTAAAGGTTT
>QIIH01000432.1 GCA_003229235.1 Flavobacteriales bacterium
CTCTTATACCTGTTACATCGTGTTTACTGCTTACGATTCGCAGCGTGTCTTTATAATCGTTTGTCATAAAATCTGAAAGCACAAAAACAATAGCCTTCTTTTTCATAACATTGGTAATATACTTAAGGGCATGCGTAAGGTCTGTCCCGTTACTCTGAGGTTTGAACTCTATAAGTTCACGGATGATTCTTAGTACATGCGATTTCCCTTTCTTTGGAGGAATAAATAGCTCTACTTGATCTGTAAAAAGAACCAAACCTACTTTATCGTTGTTTTGCATTGCACTAAAGGCCAGCGTCGCTGCAATTTCTGTTACAATTTCGTTTTTAAATTGGTTGGTAGTCCCGAAGAGTTCTGAACCACTAATGTCTACTAGCAGCATAAGCGTGAGCTCGCGTTCTTCTTCAAAAACCTTAATGTAGGGTTCGTTATATCTAGCGGTTACATTCCAATCGATATTACGCACATCGTCTCCAAACTGATATTGTCTAACTTCACTAAAGATCATCCCGCGACCTTTAAACACAGAATGATACTCGCCCCCAAAAACATGATCGCTTAAGCGACGCGTTTTGATTTCGATCTTGCGTACTTTTTTAAGAAGTTCTTTGGTATCCATGATACTGCCTAATGCTAAGGTTAGTTACAAATTAGTAACCCATTACTCGGGTTTTTGCAACCTACTAAGGCACTTCGATTTGATTTACAATTTGATTGATAATGTCTTCTGAAGTCACGTTTTCGGCCTCGGCCTCGTATGTGATACCAATACGGTGTCTTAATACGTCGTGAACTACAGCTCGTACATCTTCTGGAATTACATAACCTCTACGCTTTATAAAAGCATAGCATTTAGAAGCCATCGCTAAATTAATAGATCCCCTTGGTGAAGCTCCATTACTGATAAGCGGCGATAAATCATCCAAGCCATAATTGGCCGGGGTTCTGGTGGCAAAAACAATATCGAGTATATATTGCTCGATTTTTTCGTCCATATAAACTTCTCTTACCGCCTGTTGAGCTCTTTTGATTTGATCGATACTAACCACTTCGTTCACTTTTTCGAATGAACCTTTTAAGTTGGCGCGCATAATAAGCTGCTCTTCGGCTTGTTGCGGATATTTGATAACAGTTTTTAACATAAAACGGTCTATCTGAGCTTCTGGCAACGGATAAGTTCCTTCTTGTTCGATAGGGTTTTGAGTTGCCATTACTAAAAATGGACGATCCAAAATAAAGGTCTCATCACCAATTGTAACCTGCTTTTCTTGCATAGCCTCTAATAGAGCAGACTGTACTTTTGCAGGTGCACGGTTAATCTCATCTGCCAGTACAAAATTGGCAAAAATTGGACCCTTTTTTATCGTAAAATCGTTCTCCTTTATGTTATAAATCATTGTTCCTACCACATCGGCAGGCAAGAGGTCTGGAGTAAATTGAATACGGCTAAAGTTGCCATGAACAGCCTTTGACAGCGTATTAATAGCAAGAGTTTTGGCAAGCCCAGGAACTCCTTCTAGCAAAATATGCCCTTGTCCTAAAAGGCCAATTAGCAAACGCTCGATCATGTGTTTTTGGCCTACGATCACTTTATTCATTTCGCGGGTCAGGAGATCTACAAATGCACTTTCCTTCTCAATTTTCTCATTTAAAGCGGCAATATCTAATGTGGCTACTGTCTCTTCCATAAGTGTTATTTAAAACTTGTTGGTTGGTGGTTTTTAAAGTGTACGCAAATTGACCATTTTATATTAAAATATTTGTTAACAATTGGTTAAAAATTACTTGAAATTACTGGTAGTTTGGTGCGAATTTAACATTTGTTTTTGGCTACTTTAAAAGTGTGTAAAAAAATGCATAAATACGCTCTTTTTACACCCCTATTTTAGATAAAAAATAGTCTATGACAAAAACCGCATTTATTACTGGAGCAACTTCCGGAATTGGAATGGCCACCGCTAAATTATTAGCCACAAAGAATATTCAATTAGTGCTTTGCGGCAGACGAACAGATCGCTTAGAGGCCTTACAGCAAGAATTATCTGCAATAACCAAGGTTACTACCTTAGCATTTGATGTTCGCGACAAAGATGCAATTAACCAAGCCATTGCTTCTTTGCCACAAGCCTTCTCGACCCTCGATATTCTTATAAACAATGCTGGAAATGCCCACGGCCTGGATTTTATTCAAAACGGCAATAGTGACGACTGGGACGCAATGATAGACATAAATGTAAAAGGCTTGTTATATGTTACTCGTGCTATTTTACCAGCAATGTTGAAGCGAAATTCTGGTCATATCATCAATATCGGTTCTACAGCTGGGAAAGAAGTATACCCAAAAGGCAATGTATACTGCGCCAGCAAGCATGCAGTAGATGCTATTAGCCAAGGCATGCGTATAGATCTAAATGGAACTGGCATAAAAGTAGGCGCCATAAACCCAGGCATGGTCCAAACCGAATTTAGCGAAGTTCGGTTTAAGGGAGACGTAAATCGTGCAGATACAGTATACCAAGGCTTTACCCCGCTTTACCCCGAAGATGTGGCAGCCGTAATTTGGTTTGCTCTTTCGCGGCCTCCACATGTGAATATTGCCGATTTAACTGTAATGTGTCTTGATCAAGCGTCTAGTGTTGTAATTAATAAACAAATAGTACGAAGTG
The DNA here is from genome assembly GCA_003229235.1 of Flavobacteriales bacterium. GTDB lineage: Bacteria > Bacteroidota > Bacteroidia > Flavobacteriales > Flavobacteriaceae > Gilvibacter. The sequence goes on from QIIH01000432.1 coordinate 2,667, forward strand.
AGAAGTGAAAAGTGGAAAGTGGAAAGTGGAAAACTAAAAGTGAAAAGTGAAAAGTGGAAAACTAAAAGTGAAAAGTGAAAAGTGGAAAACTAAAAGTGAAAAGTGAAAAACTAAAAGTGAAAAGTGAAAAGTGTATAAATAAAATTCTTTATCGATTAAACAAATAAACGGTTCAACGAATAAACAAATAGTACAAAGTAATGAGTCTTGAGTCTTGAGTCTTGAGTCTTGAGCTGAAAATAAAGTGCTAGAAAATGAAAGAAAGTATCTATTCGATTAAACAAATAAACAGTTAAACGAATAAACAAATAGTACAAAGTGAAAAGTGAAAAGTGAAAAATGTATAAATAAAATTCTTTATCGATTAAACAAATAAACAGTTCAACAAATAAACAAT
>QIIH01000440.1 GCA_003229235.1 Flavobacteriales bacterium
ATATCGTCGCAACTACTTAGATAGGCCTCGTTAGCGCTTGAAGCCGATACAATAAGCTCTAGAGTTGTGATTGTCACACAGCCGTTTTGATTAGAAACACGGGCGAAAATAACCTGAGGATTGCTCACATTTGTATATGCTGTGGCATCAAGTGGTAAGCTGTTGTTTTGAGCATGAATGAACGAGAGGTGAAAGCTCACACTGTAACTAGTATCGCCTCCAGTAATGTCGTCTATTGCTTGCGTAAGATTAAAACGTGTAATACCATCGTTAGCGTCGTCAAAATCACATTGAATAAGTGTCGCATCAAAGGCTATGGGTAAGGAGCTAAGAACCACATTAGCGCGACCAATTAATGGGCAATCTCCGTTCATGGGGTCTACTTCTACACGATACATTCCTGACGTACTCACCAGTAAATCTAAATCGCTATCGGCTAAGACGACTCCATCCAATGACCACTCATATGTGGCACCAGGAATATCAGGAGCGACTAGCAAATAATCTTCGCCTTCACAAAGGTTTAATATAATTGTAGATTCTCCGTTTTGAATTATATCAATGGTGTCTAAAAACAAAGACGAGATAAAAGGCGGTAACCCAAAGTTTCCAGTGCGCCCTCCAAGCGAAACGGCTGCAATTTGGTAGTTAGCACCAACACCTGCCACGTTGGGATTCTCGATAACATCTAGCGAATTTTGCCCTACAATTACTCGGTAAATTCTGCCATCGATTCCTAATTGCATTGCGCCAGTACTTGTATCGTTAGAAGTTAGCAATGTTAAAGCCGCAGAAGGATCGGTGGCTGTTAAATCGTATTGATACACTTCGCCATGGTCGAAACCAGTTTCGTTAAAAATGCCAACACAGGCATAAACTAAATTCGAATCTGGCGAAAATTCTACCCCATAAGGCGAGCCTTCATTTACATTTAAATCGAGTCCTCCAGTGACCATTCCTGTAGCAGTATCAAAATTGTAAACCAAAAATTTTCCAGGTGATTCAGCATCACTTGCAGGATTTTCGTTTAAAGTAGTATGAGCAATAGCGAGTTTGGTTCCGTCAGGGCTCGATTTTAAATAACCCAAGGCATTGTCTCTATAACCAATTAAGGGTACTACAGGATCAACTACAGATTCTACAGGGATTAGATTCACACCTGCCGCAGTAACGTCGTAGGCATAAAAACGATCTACAAAATGTGTAATTACCCATATAGACTCGCAGTCTGCATTGCGAACGGCAGTAATTTTTTCTGAATTGGTAGGTAATAAATTTATGTTCTTTTCTGCAATTACAATATCGCCTAGACCTCCATCTAACGACATGTCTACCGCCGAAAAATTAAGGCCTCTCAAATTTGCCGGATTGTTTTCGCCAGGGAATAGACCATCTACTGTAAAAATGTAATAAATAAACAGATCGTCTGGGTTGGGTACTATAATAGCAGATTGAGTCGAGGTGTCTTCTCCTAATAGGCCCGTGCCATTTGGCATTAGCTGATGATCGCGATTCCAAACATTGGTGCCATTGGTATAGAAAAGTAAATTGCCAGAACTATCACTTATGGTGGCGCAGCCCTCTAAAGTACTTAAGGCGCCATCTGTTAAAGCAGTTGGCGGCTCTGTATTAAAATTTAATCCTGCATTGTTTCCAAAATACCAAACTGCAGCCTCACCTTGCCCAAAAAGGGGCAAAGTAAAGAGTAACAAAAGTAATAGTGCATAGGTTCTCTTCATAGCAAGACAACCTAAAGATAACTATAAACCTGAGTTCGACCTAAGATTTGTTTACAGTTTAGATGTATTTTTATTCAATTCGAAGTTAGATTTTTGAAAGACTAATATCAATTTAACTAGTTAATTTAAGAAAATATGGCAAGAAACCGACAAAGGAGGTTCACGAACACCATTAAAATAAAATTAGGAGTGAGTAATTGGGGAGGATTCATCAAATCTCACCTTTTCTTAGAACTCTGTAAATTAAATTTTAGGTCGAACTCAGGTTATAAATCTCGTTTTTTAAGAATTAGGTACGACCAGTAAATAAACAGGAAAGCCCAAACAGAGGCAATTAACATGTTTAATGGAGTAACAGCATAGTCTTTGGTAAACTCTTCGCCTAATTGCGCAGCCGCAGATTGTACAGCTCCAAAACGTGTAAGAGGCTCAATGATTAAGTTCTGCATCGATTCTAATGGGAAAAACCGAGTCACATTTTCTGCGACATCTGTACCTCTAAAGAACTCCCACTTGAGTAAGCCTTTAATCACATTCTCAATAATAGTCCAGATTAGTAAAAAACCGAGCGCAAAGGCAGAGCGTTTTACTAAGATTCCTAAGAACAAACAAAAAGAGAAAAAGGCAACTAACTTTAAAAAGTATGCAAATATGTATTCTAGATCACTAAAGATGATCCCTATCTCATTATAATCCGAAAAGAATAGGCCTAAAACGAGTGAGACTAAAAAGATAAATACCGTCGAGACAACCGCATAGGCAACGATTGTTAAAAATTTTGAGAGCACAAATTCTTTTTTGCTCAAGCCATCTATTAGGTTTTGCTTTAGAGTTCTGTGACTGTATTCGTTAGCCATCATCGAGACAATAACAATTGCTAAGAAGAGCTTTAAAATAGCCGCCATCCAGGTGTTAAAATGCCAAACAAACGGGAAGTTAAAAATTCCTTGATCTGCCACACGAAAGCTAAAATCACCAAAGTTAAACTCAATTGATGCGATTAAAGCAATCATGGTTATGAGAATAAAATAAACCAAGGTAATAACCCGTGCAGATTTATTATAACGTAGCTTTTGGTATTCTATATTTAGGAGTCTTAACATGGCTTATTGGTTCTTAGTGAGTTCAAGGAATTGTTCTTCGAGACTTTCTTTTTGCTTAGATAACTTAGACAAAACGATGCCTTTTTCGAAAAGAAGCCTGTTTAATGGTGCAGCTTCGAGAGGCTCATTTAAATAAGCCAGAAGTTCGCCGTTTTGCTCTTTTATAGTGCCAAAAGAAGAATGTCCTTC
>QIIH01000287.1 GCA_003229235.1 Flavobacteriales bacterium
AATGACATTTAAATGAAGCATTTATAGAGCTTCTATTCAACTGAGAATAGGTAAATCAAAAAAAAAAATCGTATTTCATCCTAATTTTATGCCGTTTATCGTGTTTAAGTTTGTTAAAATTGTATATTTGTAAAGGAAACCCTACTTATTAAAATATAACTTATGCCTCGACTCTACTTTAAACTACTTGTTTTGACAAGTCTGTTTTTTACTCTACATATCAACGCATCATCACCTGCGATAGATTCAATAAATCAAATAGAATTGCGAACATCTTTAACTAATCCTGATTGCGCCCCGATTAGTTATACCAATGTAGCCTATGGATTACACCCGCAACAAGTCTATGATATTCATCTTCCCGACACAACCTACAAAACAAGTTCAAAGGTAATTATCTTGGTTCACGGAGGTGGTTGGAGATATGGCGACAAAACAACTATGATTCCCTTACTAAATAGTCTAAGAGAATTGTATCCAGAATACACGATTGTAAACATGAACTATAGATTGGCTAACGAAACTCAATATGCCTTTCCAGATCAATTTTTAGATATTGGGCTACTCATTGAGCACCTAACTCTATTGTCAAGTTCTTATCAATTCTCGCCAGAATTTGGCATAATTGGAAGAAGTGCGGGAGGCCATCTTGCCCTTATGTACGATGCCGTATACGATTACACAGATCAGGTAAAATTTGTAAGTAGCCTTGCTGGGCCTACAAATTTTAGCGACCCATCTTTTATTCAAGACCCATTATATGATGAGGTATACGATATTTTAGTCAATCCCGAAGTTTACGAACCAAAACATGCAAGTAACCTTTTGAGCCCTCTTTTTCATGTATTTAGCGAGACATCCCCCACGCTAATATTTCACGGCAAAAAAGACAACATAGTACCTGTGAGTAACGCTGTTGATTTTGCTGAAAAACTAAAAAAGAATTCAATAAATAGTAAAATGACACTATTTCAAGCTAGACACCTAGACTGGTCGTTAGAGAATTGGGGCGTTGTTTATAAAAAATTAGGCGATTTTCTAGATCGTTATTTGTCGCTAGTCGATTAGAGTTAGCTTGGCAAATCTTAAAAGTAACTTTTTAAGCCCGCCATTTTCGAAAAGAATCTCGGCCTTCGTATCACTCCCTATTCCTTCAATTTTAAGCACATTGCCTTTGCCAAATTTAATATGCTCTACCACTGCTCCAACTGTTAACAAATCGTCTAAGTTTGCATTATTAACAGGAGCCGAACTTTGAGCCGGTCTCAGTTTTCGTAACTTCTGAAGCTGCTCTTTAGATGGTCCACGAGGTGGTGTACCAACAATTGGTTTTCGAAGGCGTAATTTAGATTTGTCTACTTCGCCAAAAATATCCGAATCGATTAGCGATTTATATCTATTTTCTTGAAGCGGCGTCAAGTATTCTATATACGATTCATCTATTTCTTCTATAAATCTGCTAGGCTCTGCTTCTATGAGTTTACCCCATCTATAGCGAGATTGACAATAGGTTAAGTAGGCCTGTTTTTCGGCTCTTGTAACTGCCACATAAAACAAACGGCGTTCTTCTTCGAGCTCAGACCGCGTATTCATACTCATTCCGCTAGGAAAAAGATCTTCTTCCATTCCTACTATATACACATATGGATATTCTAACCCCTTTGCTAGGTGTATTGTCATAAGAGAGACACGATTAGTATCTGTACTATCCATATCCAAATCGGTAGCGAGAGCAACATCCTCTAAAAACTCAGAGAGCGTACCCGTTGCTTCAGGAATATCTTTTTGCTCTTCAACAAAATCTTTGAGACCGTTTAAAAGCTCTTCAATGTTCTCGATTCGGGCGATTCCCTCCGGTGTACCATCCTTTTTAAGCTCTTGTACCAAGCCCGTCTTTTTAGCTACGTAATCTGTAATTTCGAAGGCATTATAGGTTTGATTAGTCACCATAAAGCTTTTAATCATGGTGGTGAAGTCTTGTAGTTTTTGCTGCGTACCTTTATTAATCTTTAAATCAATTTTATCTAAGTTCTCAATAACTTCGAACATTGAGCGATCGTAGTGATTGGCAGCTACGATTAATTTATCCATAGTAGTTTGCCCAATCCCCCTAGCCGGATAGTTAATTACTCGTTTGAGTGATTCTTCGTCCTTGGGGTTTAATATAAGCCGTAAATAGGCCAATACGTCTTTAATTTCCTTGCGCTGATAAAAACTAAGCCCGCCATAAATTCGATACGGAATGTCTTTTTTACGTAAAGCGTCTTCCATTGCTCTAGACTGTGCATTGGTACGGTACAAAATAGCAAAATCGCTATTGTTTAACTGATTTTGCATCTTATTCTCAAAAATAGAACTGGCCACAAATCGTCCCTCATCGCCATCTGTCATGGTGCGGTTAACCAAAATTTTAGCGCCATCTTCGTTCGCCGTCCAAACCGTTTTTTCGAGCTTGGTTTTGTTTTTATCTATAATGCTATTCGCAGCCTCAACGATATTTTTTGTGGAACGGTAGTTTTGCTCCAAGCGAAATAATTTAACATCGTCATAATCTTTCTGAAAATTCAGGATGTTGTTAATATTCGCTCCGCGGAAGGCGTAAATACTCTGCGCATCATCACCCACCACACAGATGTTTTGAAATTTATCTGACAATGCTTTTATAATCAAATATTGACTGTGGTTAGTATCTTGATACTCGTCTACCAATATATATCTGAAGCGATTTTGATACTTTGCCAAAACTTCAGGGAAACGAGTGAGTAACTCATTGGTTTTGAGTAATAAATCGTCAAAATCCATGGCGCCTGCCTTAAAACATTTGTCTACATATGCTTTGTATACCTCACCCAACCTTGGGATTTTTGCCATAGCATCTGCTTCCATTAAATCTGCGTTGTTAAAATAGGCCTTGACGGTAATCAGGCTATTTTTATAAGAAGAAATACGATTGTAAACCTGCTTGTATTTATAGATGTCCTTATCCAATTGCATCTCCTTGATAATCG
>QIIH01000024.1 GCA_003229235.1 Flavobacteriales bacterium
GACGATCCGGTAATCGCAATAACTTCACCCATTTTTACCAAATCGCCTTGTTCTTTATTTAACGACGCATTGTGTTTATAAACAGAAATTAGGTCGTTAGGGTGTTCAATAATGATTACATGGCCCGTCTCGGTGGTCCATTCTGCAAAAATAACTGTGCCATCTGCAACAGCTTTTACTGGCGAATCCTTTGCTGCTACTATATCGACGGCATAATGCTTTAATTTAAGATCGTAGCCCTCTGTTATGGTTCCATTAACTGGGGCAAAAAGTACGAGATTCTTTTGATTGTCGTCTTCAAATATGTTGTATTTATCTTCTTGCGCTACTTCTTGACGCATAATTGAATCTGCTTTGGAAGGGACTAAATTTACTTCAGAAATGTCGATTTTGGCAGCTTCAATAATCGAATCCCGATTAAATTCTACCGTTTTTACATCGCCCGATAGTACGCGTCTAATAGACGATAAATATTGTTCATTTAAGGCGACAACCTGTTGGAGTGAATCAGATTTAAAAGTAAGATTTGTGGCTTCCTGTTTTAGCGCAGTGCTAGAATAACCAGGAATATATTCTTTAAGTGGCGTAAAAGCAATAAGCAAAATGGTTGCGCAAATTAAGGTAACCGTAAAAAGACCCGAAAAAACAAACACGTTTAAACGGTTGAGTTTGAACGAAAAACGTTCCTCAAAAGTGTCATCATTAAGCACAACCAATCGGTATTTGTGCAATAACTTTTTAGAGATTTTTTTACGCTTGTTTTCCTTTTTATCCATTAGTAATCTTGGCCTTTTGCAAATATAATTAAACTCTGCACCACTATGCTAAAGTTGCGAGTAAAACGTTTTTTCTAACTAATTCTTGTTACATTTGTGTTATAATACTCTTAAGATGAATTTACTTTATATTCCTTTAGCCATTGGACCTTGGCAAATAGCCTTACTCGTTGTCGTAGTATTGCTTTTGTTTGGCGGAAAAAAGATTCCAGAATTAATGAGAGGCTTAGGTAGCGGAATCAAAGAATTTAAGGACGCTTCTAAAGAAGAAGAGGAAGAAAAACCAAAAACAGACAATAAGTTAGAAGAATAGTACTTCTTTGTCTTTTTACATATAAAACCCGCTCATGAGCGGGTTTTTTTATGCCTTACTGAAACCTTGTTGAATTAATAATTGCCTCTAATTCAAACTGATAATCTCGTTTGTTGATAGAAGGCGCAAAAGTGAAGCCTTCGATTATTAAATAGCGATTATTAGCCTCGTCGCGCACGGCATAGTTGCAAAACGGCCCTGCCATGAATAGGTTTTTTACCTCCCAAGTACCTTTGGTTAAATAGGTGAGTTTTTTGTCTAAAGTAGTTTTAAAAAGGAAAGGTGCATAGGCTTCTTCTGTAATAAAACGACCGCCATCCGGCACGGTCACTTTAGATCCGCTTATCGAATCACGAATCTTAATAATATTCTCGATTACAGCACTTGTATCGTTAAAAGCGTCTAGGCCCACTTGGTAAACAATGATATTTACGCTCCCAGTACGGGTGTCTTTTCTAATCCAAATAAAATCATCGTCTTCTTTGGCATAACGATACGCCGTTGGAATATTCATGCGAATTCCAAAGGCTTTTTTAAGAGGCTCAATATCTAAAAGCGACTTCTTGATTCGGCGCTGTTTTTCTTTAATTTCGGTTTTGGTAAGTGCTTGAATAATTTTCTGCGCATTCTGCGAAATTGCTTCTGTGAGTTCTGCATCGGTTTTACCTGTTACAAACACTCCTAGTTGAGGTCGGGCATAGGGATCTGTTGCGTATTTTACTCCAGAAGGCCCATCTTTTCTCACGCTCAAAAAGATGCGGTTCTGTCTTGTAAAGCCCGAAAATGCTCCAGGAGGAATCTGGCTGATAGAGTACATAGGCTCATCCTGTGGTAAACCGTCTACGGGAGCCGTAAAAATTTCGCGCACTTTCTCTCCTACCGCGCCGTTCCATAAATCGTTGGTAATAACTACTTGTAGGTTATTAATGTTCCCAGAGGAGTCTACCACTATTCTCTTGGTTGTATCAGAATCTGAACAAGACATTAGAGAAATTGCAACGAGAAAAGCATAAACAAAATATCGCATGAATGTAAGTTTAATAGAATCTAGCTCTTAGAAATTTTGAGCTTCATTCCTGGTTTTAAATTGTTACTGCTAATATCATTCCAATTTTTAATATTCTGAACAGAAACTCCAGGAAATTTATTCGCGATGCTCCAAAGGGAGTCGCCTTGTTTTACAGTATAAACCTTTCCGTCTTTAGAGACCACAGAGATTGCGGTAGCTTTAGCCGGCGCGGTACGCCCCGGGTTTTTAGGGTATATCGTAAGCCTTTGCCCGATACGTAATCTGTCTGATCTTAGGCCGTTCCACCGTTTAATAGACGAAATGCCAACCCCGTATTTGTTGGCGATTTTGCCTAAAAAGTCGCCGCTCTTTACGCGATATGTAATTTTTGCGTCCTGCGCAAAAAACTCAGGAAGTGGCTTTTCTCGATCGTTTATCTCTGCTGTTACATACTCATATATTGCTGCTTCATTTGCCACAAACTTACCTACAGATTCTATTGGCAATCGCAGCACATAGTCCTCGCCTTTTATCACTGGAATAATACCCAACTTATACGATGGATTTAAAAACTCGAGCTCGGATTGTGGGATATTAAGCACGTCAGAAACATGTGCTAGGGTAATCAGCTTTTTTACACGAATTGTATCTGTTGCGACATACGGAACGATTGGTCCAGTTGGTTTAAAACCGTGCTCTTCGGCATACTCAAATAAATACATGGTAGCAAGGAACGAGGGTAGGTATCCAGCGGTTTCGCGAGGTAATTTGGAACGAATGTTCCAGTAATTTGTATAGCCTCCAGAACGCCTTATTGCCTTGTTTACATTGCCAGGGCCAGAATTATATGCGGCCAAGGCCAAATCCCAATCATTAAAGGTTTTATAAAGGCTTTTTAGATATA
>QIIH01000217.1 GCA_003229235.1 Flavobacteriales bacterium
TCCTTTCAGAATTATCTAGAGAACTTTATTTAAATCAAGGTGACAATACTTTTATTGGTTATGATTTGCCTTTCGACGAAGGTGGAATTGCAGATATGAATAACGATGGTTTCTTAGACGTTGTAAGAAACAATGACCTTTGGATTAACCAAGGTAACTCTAACAATCATGTAATGACCAAGTTAATTGGTGTAGAAAGCAATATACAAGGAATTGGAGCTCGTGTTATGATTTACGGCGACTGGGGTGTTCAAATGAGAGAAATACGTTCTGGACAAGGCTTTAGCCACATGTCTAGCTTAAACGCTCACTTTGGTTTAGGTGCTGCAGACGAGATTGATAAAATAAGAATCGAATGGCCTAGCGGGAACATCGACGAACATATTGATCCAGACATTAATGTCTTGCATGTATATACAGAAGGAGATATGCCTCTTAATGTAACAGACTTCGAAATTAATGGGCTACAAGCGTATCCTAACCCAACAGTTGATCGCCTAAACTTTTCTGTTACAGGATTAGGAGATACTAATGTTCAAATATTTGACATCAACGGGAGATTAATGCTAACTACTGTTATTGATAACGCTAATGGTATTAATGTATCTAACCTTAACACTGGAGTGTATTTCGCAAAATTACAAGTCGAAAACAAAGACGTAAGCATAAAATTTATTAAGAAGTAACTCGTAGTTTTTTACTTCATAAAAAAAGCCTCCAATTGGAGGCTTTTTTTATTCTGATTCTCGAACAATTAACGTATCAAGTTTGAGTTTAAACTTGAGCCACTCTTCTAGGCCATCTCGTTGACTCTCTTTCACACTGTCATCTGTAGATTCATTCCATCTAACATTAAATACCGCAAGGGTGTCAATAGTATTGAAGTTGCTCGTTAAGTTATTAGAAAGACGGATCGTAACTAAATCTGAGTACAACATTTTAGCTTCGTCACAAATCTCTTTAAACGGAATGTAACTACGTTCTAATTTGTTGAGTTGTGCTACTTGTCTTTCTAAATCGACAATCCTTCGATTCTTTTTTCTTATATCTAAAGAATCTCTAAAACGCAATTCTTCCATATAGCGTTTTTCGTTTCCTAACGAATTATCCATCCCTGACTGGTTTAATAAAAGTTTAGTGTCATTTAAGGCAGAATAATTACTCATTCTATTCTTTAAGAGATTCAAGGTTGTCTCGGTTATTTGATCTTGACCAAAAGTTGCAAGTTCAATACTCGACTTATTTCCTTCATTAAAATTATATACTGCTGTTCTTTTAATATAAGAAGCATTAGGGAGTGCCTCTGTGAGCTCAGTTGCTATAAATAGCTTGGCATCACTCTTAAAACGGCTTTCACTCAATACTTCATAAAAAGTTATTCCTGCAGGAATCATTGCAACTATCGCAAGTAAACCAACCACTTGAGCAATACGCTTACGTCTTTTCGAATTCGCATATTTGATCATTGGGAATCGCAATATTTTAATCACAACAAAAGTAGAAAGCGCAATAAAAATTGTATTAATACTAAACAAATACATGGCGCCTAAAAAGTATTCTAAATTACCAACGGCCAACCCATAACCCGCAGTACACAAAGGCGGCATTAAAGCCGTGGCAATGGCAACTCCAAAAATAACTGAAGCAATGGTACCTTTTTTAGTACGAGCCACAATTAACGCTAACCCACCAAAAATAGCCACAAATACATCCAAAATAGTAGGCGCCGTTCTAGATTCAAGTTCTGGGGTTAATTCTGTTAATGGTGAAAGCTTAAAATACAAAAAGGCAGTTAGCACACTTAAAACTACCATTACCAATAAATTGATAATAGACCTTTTTAAAGTATCAATATCATTAATGGCAAGCGACAAGCCAACTCCCAAAATCGGGCCCATTAGCGGCGAAATAAGCATGGCTCCAATCACCACAGCAGTACTACTCACATTAAGTCCAATAGAGGCAATAAATATCGCAAAAATGAGAATCCATGCGGTAGCTCCTTTAAAAGGAATATCGTTCTTAATACCTTCGATTGTGGTCTCACGATCAGTATCGCTTCTAAACTCAAGCAAGTTGACCAAAAAGACCTTTATCGCATTAAACAGGCCTTTGGCATCTTTTTTAATTGCTTCCTTATGTTCTTTCCCTAATTCTTCTTGTACTTGTTGATCGCTCATATCTTTAAGTATAATCTGGCCCAAACCGGGCCTTAACTTGGTTTAATATACGTTTTATTTCTTGCTCCTTTTCTTTTGGAAAAATCAACAGAACGTCTTCTTTGTCTACTACAATAAAGTCATTAAGGCCTTCGGCTACAATTATTCTATCCGTACTAGAATAAATCAAATTACCCGTCGCATCGTTTAATAAGGTTTTAGCGCCTACTACTGCATTTTTAGAATCAGACTTATCCACCTTATCATATAACGCACCCCAGGCACCTAAATCGTTCCAATCAAAATTTGCAGGCAACATAAAAACATTAGTCGCCTTTTCCATAATGCCATAGTCGATAGAAATATTATCGGCCTCGCCAAATCGCTCATTTACAAAATCAGTTTCGGCATTGGTATTATATACTTCCATCCCTTCAACAAATAAAGAATACATCTCTGGCAAGTCGTTTTTGAAAGCTTTTAAAATGGTATCGATGCTCCAGATAAAAATTCCTGAGTTCCAAACAAAATCGCCAGAAGCTAAAAATGATTTTGCTTTTTCGTAATCTGGTTTTTCAGTAAACCGTACTACTTTATTCCCTACAGAATAATCATCTTTTGCAAACTGAATATAACCATATCCAGTATTAGGAAAGGTTGGCTTTATACCTAAGGTCATTAAAATATCACTCGTGGCACATGTGTCAAAAGCAGTTTGAATATTATCACAAAACGCTGCTTCGTCTTCTATCCAATGATCACTTGGCGCGACGAGCATTACCCCATTTGGATTCATCTTTTGGATCTTCAAAGCTGCCAATAAAATACAAGGA
>QIIH01000299.1 GCA_003229235.1 Flavobacteriales bacterium
CAATTTCATGATATTATGAATTAAAAATAGTATTAAATGAATATGAATCTTTTACCCGAACTCCTCTGTCTGTTTGGGTAAGTGTAATAATTTCGTTGTTTGGGTCGTGCTCCAAAAATAAATAATACTCTTGCTCTGCCGCTCGCTGTAAAAAAGCCGCTTTTTCGCCTATTGTAAGCAAAGGGCGGGTATCATAACCCATCACATAAGGCACCGGTACGTGCCCTGCTGTTGGCAGTAAATCTGCCATAAAAACGAGTGTTTTGCCTTTATATGAAATATGCGGAATCATTTGCTTTTCGGTATGACCATCTGCAAAGAGTATTCCAAAACCCAATTCGGTTTGTGCCTTAAAGGGCAATGCGTCTGTCGCTATGTAGTTAAGTTGACCGCTCTCTTGTAACGGAATAATATTCTCGGTTAAAAAAGAGGCCTTCTCTCTTGGGTTGGGTTTTGTTGCCCATTGCCAATGTTCTTTATTAGTCCAAAACTGCGCATTTTTAAAGGCTGGGCGATAACCAGATTTGTCGTTATTCCACTCGACACTACCGCCGCAGTGATCAAAATGCAAATGGGTCAGAAAGACATCTGTAATATCATCTCTGTGGAATCCTGCTTTAGCTAAAGAACCGTCTAGGCTATGACTACCCCAAAGAAAATAATATCCAAAAAATTTGCCCGATTGTTTTTCACCCATCCCTGTATCGATCAAAATAAGGCGGTCGCCATCTTCGATGAGCAAACATCGAGCAGCCATATCAATCATATTATTAGAATCTGCAGGATTGGTACGAGACCATAAACTCTTGGGAACGACACCAAACATGGCCCCGCCATCCAATTTAAAATTTCCAGCTTCGATGGGATAAATCTTCATGTAAAAAATTGGATTCGCAAAATACTAAATCACTTGATTGTTATTGCTTTATGTGGCCATTAATTTTGCCGGTTTTAACAAAAAATTAGTCAAAGTGCTCACAAATTGAGCGCTTTTTAACTATTGATCGATTACAACCTTCGAAAGTCGTTTACCAAAGTCTAATAATGCCTTGAGCTCTTTTATACTTGCCAAGCGCGTTTTACTAAAGACCAACAAGCTGGTTCCGTTTGACTCAATATGATAATAAGGGTTGCTCTCAAAAAAGTGAACCAACTCACCTGTAAAAAAGGCTTTAATCGTTGCCAATTCTTCGCCTCGCAAATAAAAGCGACGAGAAAAGTCGGGATAAGCATCCAAATTGATGTCTGTAAACCCAGCTAAGGAATATACGCGCTGCAACAACGTCTCTTTATCCAAAGTGAATACGGGGATTTCTTCTTTTAAATTAATATGAAGCATGCTGGCGCGAATCACCTCTTTTGCAATAAACTCCCCCTCAGAATAATGCACGTCAAAGAGCGTATAGGAAGTGTCGGTGTTCGTTAAGCTGTTGTAGAAATAATCGATGCTTTTGGTTTTAAAGAACAGAAAATCACGTAAAAAAGCCACATTTTTATTTTCTAATGGGCTATAAGTAAGCGAGTATTCGCTGGCCAAAACCTTTAAAGTTCGTTGCCTACGGGTTAAGTTTTGGGCGATTAACTGCGGAATTGGCAATAGCTTTCTTGAGGCAAAAGGATGTGCCGAACCGGTATCGTGAAGCTCTAGTCCGATTACCTCAAAATGACCTCCACGTTCATCGAATAAATCTTGATAATCGTTAATGTTTTCCATAACGGTATGATCCACAAATTCGCACATAGAAAAATCTAATATAACGTCCTTTTCTTCTGGAATATCGTCTAATTTATTTTTGAGTTTGTAATAATTTAAAAAACTACAAAAGTGCTTAACACTAATAAAATAGCCGTCCTCTTCATTTTCTTCTTTAAACATAAGCACATTAGGCTTGAGTAGGTTTCTTAAAAACAAACCGGGTTTTTTGGTTACCAAAAGATGAATGATAAAAGTGACGACAACCCCTGCCACAATTCCAATAATTAAATCGACAAATAGCGTAACAATAAGGGTCACTAAGAAGATTACTAGTTGTTCTCTTCCAATCTTAAAAATGCGCTTAACGCCAGCAGGAGAAGCTAGTTTGTAGCCTGTATATACAAGAATCGCCATAAGAGCAGGCAATGGGATTCGCTGCAATTGGGTGCTAAAAAGAGCAATGAAAATAATAAGGAAAACAGCATGGAAAAAGTTTGATAACCTATTGGTTCCACCATTGTTTACATTAACCGAACTTCGTGCAATTACTGTAACCACATTGAGTCCGCCTAAAAATCCACTAGCAACCGTGGCCACCCCTAAGGCCTTGATGTCGCGATTTACATTCGAACGTCTTTTTTGCGGATCCAGTTTGTCTACGGCTTTTATACTCAATAGTGATTCGATACTCGCCACTAGGGTTAATGCCATGACGTTCATCCAAAAAACGAGACTACCAAGACCTGTAAAACTCAGGCTCGGAATATCGTTAAAAATTTGAGAGAGTTCGGGAATCTCAGAGATCATATAATTGGCCGCAATGGGATTGGGTTGTTTTAGGACTAATTCAAAGAAATAGCTAAAACAAATCCACAATAACACAATCCACATGGGGGCGGGGATTAGTTGGAATATTTTGCTCCGGATTTTTGCATAGAAAACCATAATAGCCAAACTCAAAATTCCGCTTGCGGCGGCCAAAATAAGCCCAAGATCTGTATAGCTAAAAAGGCCAATAACAGACGCTGGAATCGCCAAAATATAATCGATACTTCCAGGCAGCGACAGTCGATTTCCCAGCATTATATGGAATTGCTTTCCGAGAATAATCAGCCCTATGGCCGCTAACATTCCCGCAATGGCTGACGAAGGAAAAAAGTTTGCAATTTTTCCAAGACGCAAAAACCCCAACACCAAAAGTAATACTCCTGATGTGACTATCGCGACATAGGCATCTTGGAGACCAAGAGTGGTTATTGTAACAAGCAGAACGCCTGCCAGGCCATTT
>QIIH01000006.1 GCA_003229235.1 Flavobacteriales bacterium
AATTTGATCATACTTATATACTATTCCCCTCTTGGGAGGTTACTGTAATGTAGTTTTGCATAGCAAAACTAAATGTCCTGTGGACATTTAATGAAAGTACCCACTTTAGTGAATAAAGGGGTGGGTTTTCCCCGTTTCGCGGGTATCTCTCTTAAATGTCCATCCTTCGACAAACTGTGTTTGCTATCTTCAAAGCAAAACTACATTACAGTAACCTCCAAGGAGGGGAGCGATTTAATCACGCCCTACCCTAATTTACCATCACCGTCTATATCTTGAGATGTATGCTTCTCTAAGGCAACTAATGTTTTACGCAATAGCGCTTTTGTGGCGGCCAAATCTTTTTCTAACTGATCTACTCGATCTTCTAGAATAATTGCATTACCTTCTTGTTTATCTAATTCGTCTTGTTGTATTAAATCCCAAAAAATTCCCATGATGTACGTTGTTTTTAATTATTCTAAATTAGAAAAAGCACCCCCTTTAGTGTAAGAGGATTACTTTTTTGGTTGTTGCATTTTGCGTGTATCTTTTCATTGCCGCTCTAATTCTATTTCTTGATCAATAAGCACTAAAAGTTGAAGAGACATGGCTTTCATTTCTTCAAATTGCTGGTTCATAACACTAAACTCATAAATAGCCATCACAAAGCCATTTTTTTGCTTGATGTCTAGTAGCATTTCGTCAAATTTTTCTTGTGAGAGTTGCATCCTTTCGCCTGCCTGTCCATTACTTACTTGATAAGTATAGTTTTGTACGATAGGATACATATCCATCAGATTATACGAAGGCTCGTACAAAAGGATCTCGGCATCGTATCTAAAGTGAGCTTCTTGGTCTTTCATCACTTTGTACAAAGACTCGATATTAAGCATAATATTCTTAATAGAATCGTTGGTGATTAGGGCCAAATTGCCAGAATTCACGAGTTCTTGAAAGGTATTATTGCTCTGAAAAAATTTACGCCAGGTATAGATGTTTACCGTGTGTACATTAAAGGCTTCTAAATCTGTAATTGGCTTGCCCTCGTAATGCTCTATTATAGTTTTGGCCGATACAATTGCCGTTGCTCTTGTTTTTATATAATCGTTTATCTGGGCTATATTGAGATGTAGGTCTGTTTTAATATTCTCCAGATAATGCACTTCTTGTGCTCGCTTTTTGGTTTGTTCGTTATTGTTATTGATGCTAAGCGCGATAAGAATCCCAATTACCACGAGCACTATTTCGCCTATGGCATAAAGGAGGTATTTACTAAATTTATTTTTGAAAACCATATTCTGGCGAATACGACGAAAAAATTTAATCATTTACATTTTGGTTGGTCTCTATAAATGTATGATAATTAATTAACTAGGAATTTTGATTTATGTAAAACCTCGTTATTGTAATATGTTATTTCTAGGAAGGGGATGTTACTTTTTTATTCTTCTAATTTTAGTCCAGTAGATTCTTGCCCTCCTTGTGACAAGGTCATACTCACTACTTGCCCATCTTCGTCTAAATTAAATGTGACTTGTGCTACTACTACTTTTAAATAAAATACAGTATCAGATTTTGGATAAATCTCAAATTCGCCTTGACCCGTAGCTTGTGCTGTTAGCTGAGTTCCATTTTTTGTGACAGTAATTATAAATTGTGGGGCCAACTGATATTTGCCAACGTAACTCTGTAAAATGGCATCGTCTACTGTAATATTTTTAATTAAATCTTCTGTATTTACTCCCAGGTCTTTTAACGCCTTAATGCTATGGTCATTACCCGGGTTTATTTCGACAGACTTCTTGTAGCTTTTAATTGCATTTTCTTTATCGCCACTTTTCAAAAGTGCTTCGCCATAACTATCATATACGTTAGAAGAATTAGGAAACGCCTCAGTATTTATTTTGAACACGGCAAGGGCTTTTTCAATATCTTCTTCTCCTAGGTAGGAATAGCCTAGCACATTTAATAGATTCTCGGCAAAATCATATTGGTCGGTTTTATTTTTCTTTAATTCCCAATATGTTGTTGTGCCTATTTCTATTCCATTTTTCTCTATCACACTCCTTATTTTAACCGCGATAGAAGGTAATACCTTGTTTAAGGCCGAAGTTGGTTGCAATAAGTGAATTCCGATATCATCTACACTAGCATTCGAGTTAGATAATACTACTACACCTCTATCTCCATTTTTATTAAAACCTGCAAATGTTCGATAGCCTCCAGTGCCTCCGTTATGCCATATAATTGTTTGTTTTTCAACTATCGTAGTATGCCATCCCAATCCTACAATGGGATTACTATCTTCACTTCTTGAATTTTTCTGTGCCAATTGCATTGCTGGGTAAAGGTTGCTTTTTTCTAAGCCCATATTAGCGGCGATATATTTAATCATATCTACAGTAGTAGATCGAATGGCGCCAGCACCCTCCAAAGTTGGTAAATCCCAATTTGCTACTTCAACTCCATTACTATGTCCCATTGCTAGATTTTTCTGCATCGAAGACGAAAGTGTAATACTGGTATTTGTCATTGCCAAAGGGTTTGTAATCACTTCGAGCATTAGCTCCTCATAAGTGAGATTGCGTTTGGCAGCCAACACATGCCCTAACAAACCTGCTGCATAGTTAGAATATTCATATTCAGAACCAATGTCCCGTGGGAGTTCATAACTATCTAAGAAATCATATAATTGCTTTTCGGTGTAATCTGCAAAAGGATTAGCCGGATTTGTCACTTCCATATTAGTTGGTAGCCTAGGCAATGACGAAGTATGATTGGACATCTGATATAATTTGATCGACTCCCCATTTCTAGTAGGCGCAGATATACCATCTGGCAAAAGGTCTTGTAAGGGGGTATCTAAATTTAAATTACCCTTTACAATCATATCTGCCAACAAAATACCTGTGAAGGTTTTGGAGATAGAGCCAATTTCAAAAACAGAGTTTTCGTCTACAGCTTGGTTTGTCTTTAACGATTTTACACCATAACTATAAT
>QIIH01000057.1 GCA_003229235.1 Flavobacteriales bacterium
TTAACGATTTTACCAGAAATCTCTGATTCGATTTCGTTAAATAACTTCATCGCCTCGATAATACAAAGTACATCACCAGGGTTGATAGAAGTCCCAACCTCTGCAAATATTGGTTTGTCGGGAGAGGGTCTGCGATAGAAAGTTCCAATTATAGGAGACTTAATAGTTACATATTTTGAATCCTCTGCTTCTACTGCCGACTCTACTGCCGGAGCTGCCGCTACTGGTACGGCAACAGGGGCCGCAGCTAAAGGAGCTGCTGCTGGCATTTGCTGAATGTACGTCGTTTCGCCTTTACTCGGTTCTGAGCCCGTGCGTATGGTAATTTTAAAGTTGCCATCTTCGATCTTTACCTCACTGGTGCCCGACTTCGCGACGAACTTGATGAGGTTCTGAATGTCCTTTAATTCCATAATTTATCAATTTAGTTGTTAGGTTTTTCTTTTGTGGTAATTTTATGAATCGTAGGCCCAGGTAAGATATATAGCCCCCCAAGTAAATCCACCTCCGAATGAGGCAAAAACCAATTTATCACCTTTTTTTAGTTGTTTTTCGTAATCGAACAGGCACAATGGTAAAGTGCCAGAAGTTGTGTTTCCGTAGCGCTCAATAGTCATCATCACTTTCGAATCGTCTAGATTCATACGTCTTGCCGTGGCGTCAATAATTCGTTTATTGGCTTGATGTGGCACTAACCATGCAACATCGTTACCGTTTAGGCCATTGCGTTTCATGATTTTTTCACTTACATCTGCCATATTCGAAACAGCAAATTTAAAAACGGTCTTGCCGTCCTGAAATACATAGTGCTGTTTGTTTGCAATTGTCTCTGCAGAAGCTGGTAAAATAGACCCGCCTGCATCAATTTTTAGATGATCTCTTCCGTTACCATCAGATCTTAAATATTCGTCTTGGAGCCCATAACCATCAAGATTTGGTTCAAAAAGAACTGCTCCAGCCCCATCTCCAAAAATAATACATGTTGCTCGATCTTCATAATCTACTATAGACGACATTTTATCGGCTCCTATTAAAAGCACTTTTTTATAACGGCCAGATTCTATATATCGTGCTGCGGTAGACATTCCAAAAAGAAAGCCCGAACAGGCCGCTAATAGATCATATGAAAAAGCGTTCACAGCACCAATTTGAGTAGCCACGTAAACGCCTGTTGCTGCGACTAGCATATCGGGTGTGGCCGTTGCCATGATAATCATGTCTATCTCTTTGGGGTCGGTGCCACTTTTTTCTAAAAGTTGCTGGGCGGCTTTAATAGCCATAAATGAAGTACCCTGGTCCTTCTCTTTCAAAATTCTTCGCTCCTTGATTCCAGTTCGACTTGTAATCCACTCGTCGTTGGTATCGACCATTGTTTCCAAAACTTGGTTGGTCAACACATACTCTGGCACATATCCTCCTACAGCGGTAATGGCTGCTGTGATTTTACTCATAGTATTTACTTCTATTCACAAAAAGGTAAAAAACCCTCAAAAAAGTAAGTGAAAATAGTGTTTTTTAATCAAAATGGGTCAAAAAAGCATCTTTTTTCGCGTTTTTGACTATAAAAAACAAAAACTCTCATATTCATAATTAAATAGAATATGAGAGTGCATTTTTAGTAAACTTTAAACGCTTATGCTTCTACAGCTTCTTCGGTAGCATCGATTACAATTTGGCCCCTATAGAATAATTTTCCTTCGTGCCAGTGTGCTCTATGGTACAAGTGCGTTTCACCCGTTGTAGGGTCTGTAGCCAATTGCGGCGCAGTTGCCTTGTAATGCGTTCTTCTTTTATCTCTTCTTGTTTTCGAGATTTTTCTTTTAGGATGTGCCATTACTTTATTGTTTATCCGTTAATAACTTCTTTAATTCGTCCCATCGTGGATCGATCTGAGAATTTTCTTCCTTTAAATCTTCTCCCTTAAGGCTTAATGCTTCTAATCTTTTAAGTACTTCTGATTCCATAGTGCCGTCTAACACGTCTGGATGAATCCGCTTTGAGGGCAACGACAATACTATACTTTCGTATACATACTGCTCAATCGAAACCTCGTAAAACCCATGAGGCAGAATTAATAACTCTTCCTGCTCATTGTTAAACTCTGGTCCAAACTTAACTACCAACTCAAAGTTTCCTGCAACCGGCTGGTCGTAGGGCTCATTGGTAACGTCGCAAGGGAGATTAACTGTCCCGTCAAATTCAAAATCTAAGTTTAACAGTGTGCTTTGCTTTTCTAAAGATAGCTTTAGTGCAATTTTTGTATTGTTAAACTCGTCGTACTCAAAATGTTCAAAGAACTGGTTGTCTATCGCAAAATCAAACCGATGCATTCCTAGTTTGAGTCCCACAAAGGGGATCGTGTACTGTTTCAATTCCTTCACAATCACTTCGTTTACTAACAGTCGCTTTGCTTAAAGACGGCTGCAAAGATAAAAAATAATTTAAAAACTATTGTTCAGATTCTTTCTTTTTTAAAAGGACTTTTTTTGCTCTTTGTTGCAGCGGATTTTTTATCAATTCATTGTATTCGCTGCGTCTTTTATAAATAGCAATAGCCTTAAAAACAGCCTCTTTAAACGACTCAAAATTTGCTTCGTTTTTACCCGCCAAATCGTACGCTGTACCGTGATCTGGCGAAGTTCTAATGCCTGATAAACCCGCAGTATAGTTCACTCCGCTTCCAAAAGAGAGGGTCTTAAAAGGAATAAGTCCTTGATCGTGATACGATGCAATTATCGCATCAAAGTTCTGATAATTTTTGCTGCCAAAAAAACTATCGGCCGCATAAGGTCCATATACAATAGTGCCTTGTTCTGCAAGCTTAGCCAAAGTTGGTCTTACTACAGTGTCGTCTTCTTTTCCTATTACTCCGTTATCTCCGGTATGCGGATTTATGCCTAAAAGCGCAATTTTTGGTCTGCGAACTCCAAAATCTTGAA
>QIIH01000113.1 GCA_003229235.1 Flavobacteriales bacterium
AAATTTAAGGGGTATTAAAATAAAATTTTTAAACAGCAACAACTCCCTTAATGTGCGGGTGCGGATCGTAATCTAATAGCGTAAAATCTTCGAAAGTGAAGTCGAAAATATTTTTGACCTCTGGGTTAATTTTCATGGTTGGTAGCGCTTTAGGTGTTCTTGATAGCTGAAGCTCCAATTGTTCCATATGATTATTATAGATATGCGCATCTCCAAAAGTGTGCACAAAATCGCCTGGAGCATAACCACAAACCTGGGCTATCATCATAGTAAACAAAGCATAAGAAGCTATGTTAAAAGGCACTCCTAAAAATATGTCGGCACTGCGTTGATATAATTGACAAGATAACTTTCCATCTGCTACATAAAACTGAAAAAATGCATGACAAGGCGGTAAGGCTGCTTTGCCATTCGCTACATTCTCGTCGAACGATACAGAAGTATCTGGCAACACGCTTGGGTTCCAGGCAGAAACCAGCATACGACGGCTGTTAGGATTGGTTTTTATAGCTTCGATTACCTCTTTAATCTGATCAATTTCGTCTCCGTTCCAATTACGCCACTGATAGCCATAAACAGGCCCAAGGTCTCCGTTGGCATCTGCCCAATCATTCCAAATACGGACACCGTTTTCTTGCAAATAAGCAATATTAGTGTCGCCTTTTAAAAACCAAAGTAATTCGTAAATGATCGACTTTAAGTGCAACTTCTTGGTTGTCACCATCGGGAATCCTTTAGACAAATCAAATCGCATTTGGTGACCAAACACACTTTTGGTGCCGGTTCCGGTGCGGTCCCCTTTTTGAGTTCCGTTTTCGAGTACATGTTTAACTAAGTCGTGATATTGCTTCATTGGGTCGTCATTTACAACGAGTAAAAATATAAAATATAGGATGTCAATGTCAAGGGAAGTAAGCCTCTATTTACAATAGTTATTAACCGATAAGCATCCCAGCAATTGTAGCTGTAAGTAATGCGGCGGCAGTTCC
Source organism: Flavobacteriales bacterium (assembly GCA_003229235.1). Classification (GTDB taxonomy): domain Bacteria; phylum Bacteroidota; class Bacteroidia; order Flavobacteriales; family Flavobacteriaceae; genus Gilvibacter. The sequence continues at coordinate 990 of QIIH01000113.1, forward strand.
GCCAATAAGGGCTTTTATTCCAAATTTTGCCAAGGTTTTACGTTGGCTAGGTGCTAAAACACCAATCCCACCAATTTGAATCCCTATCGAGGCAAAATTGGCAAAACCACAAAGTGCATAGGTTGCAATTACAATGGAGCGATAATTCGTGAGTGCCCCGCTAGATTTTAGGTCACTAAGCGAAGCATAGGCAAAGAACTCGTTCAGAATGGTTTTTTCGCCTAGTAATTGCCCAACCATAACCATGTCTTCTGCCGGAACTCCTATAATCCAAGCAACAGGAGCAAAGACATTCCCCAAAATATACTGCATGGTAAGACCATCATAGGCCCCACCAGAACTTGCGGCGATTTTTTCGTTTAATCCTGTTGGAGCTCCAATCCAATCCATGGTAATCCAATTACAGACCGCCATGATGGCAGTAAAAACTAACAACATGGCTCCAACGTTAATTGCGAGCTTTAGACCATCTGTGGTTCCTCTTGAGATTGCGTCAAGAACATTAGAACCAATTTTATCTTTTGAAACGTCTAAAGTTTTGTCAACTTTTTCGGTTTCAGGGTACAGCATCTTTGCAATTATGATAGCGGCCGGGGCAGACATAATAGAAGCTGTTAATAAATGTTTAGCAAAAATCACTTGTTCGGCCTCGCTCTCACCACCTAAAAAGGCAATAAATGCAGCCAGTACGCCTCCCGCAATGGTGGCCATTCCCCCAATCATAAGACAAAGCATTTCAGACTTAGACATTTTGTCTAAATAAGGCTTTACAACAAGAGGTGCCTCTGTTTGACCAATAAAAATATTAGCGGCAGCAGCCAGTGATTCGGCACCAGAAAGCTGCATGGTTTTACTCATTACCCAGGCAAAAGCTTTTACAATTTTCTGTAATATTCCTAAATAGTAGAGTAGTGATGTGAAGGCAGAAAAGAAGACAATCGTAGGCAGTACTTTAAACGCAAAGATATAGCCAAAGGTGGCGGTATCACTCACTAATCCGCCAAAAAGAAATTCGGCGCCAGCCTCACTAAAATTTAAAAATTGAACGACTTTATGTGAGAAAAAAGTAAAAATATTGGCTACAAAATCTACTTTTAAAACTAAGATTGCAAATACAATTTGCATGGCTAGCCCACTGGTTACAAGGCGCCAGTTAATACGTCTACGGTTGCTGCTCAATGCATAACAAAGTGCTAGTAAAAAAGTAATCCCAAGGACGCCTCGAAGAAAACCATTAAGAGTAAAGCCTAAACCTTGATCGGGGTCTAGCGCAACATTTGCCTTCCCTGAGGTTTTTGCTGTGGTTTGATTTGCATTAGTAAAACTATAATCGATTCCGTTTTCGGAAAAAACTAGCGTCGAATCTGTTAATACAGTAATGCGATACCGCCGAATAGTGTCATTAGGTTTTTTGTAAAAGAAAACAAGTAAATCGTCCTGTCTTACATAATCCCCTGAAGCCTCCAGTGAATCTTTGGCTGCCAGCGAATATTCGAAGCGATTTTGTTTGAATGTAAATGAGTCTCCAGATTTTATGTCGTAAAGAGATTGGGATTGCTCAGAACTTATCTCGCTAAAATGCCAGGTCTTTTCGATTTCTTGCCCAAAAGAAACTGCAATCGTTAACAAGAGCAAAAGAGTGCAGAGTAGTTGCTTCATATGGTTTTATCCTCGTTTAGAGATCTCGTCACGAACTCTGGCCGCCTTCTCGTAATCTTCGTTTGCAACAGCTTGATCGAGCATCTCGTTGAGCTCTTTTAATGTGTATCCAGAATAATCTACAACTTGTACTGTCGCTCCGGCAGTGTCTTCTTGCATTAATTTTTCAACAAAAGAATTTTCTACGGCTACTTCGGTGTCCTTGTCGTTGCCTTTTAAAAATATTCCTGCTTTGTCAAGAATATTTTTATAGGTAAAAATGGGAGCACTAAAACGCAAAGCCAAC
>QIIH01000188.1 GCA_003229235.1 Flavobacteriales bacterium
GAATACCGCTATTTAAAGATCATAGGAGCCGATGCTGTAGGAATGAGTACCGTTCCTGAAGTAATTGTTGCCAATCATTTAGGGGTAGCCGTAGCTGCCGTAGCTGTTTTAACAGACGAATGCGACCCGGATAATTTAAAACCTGTAGACATTCCAGAGATAATAAGAATGGCAGGTGTTGCCGAACCTAACATGATCACATTGTTTAAAGGGCTAATTGCCCAATTATAATTATTAAAAAAAACTGAGCAAATGAGTTATTTAGAAACCACCCACGATGTATACAAAGAAGCTGCTTTAACCCCAGATGTTGGCTTGTGCTGTACGACCAATCCTATTTGGGAATTACCAGGCCTTAGCATCCCAAAGATAATGCAAGAGATGAATTATGGCTGCGGAAGCACTGTACATGCACGTGATTTGGTAAACAACCCAAAGATCTTATATGTTGGCGTTGGTGGCGGGATGGAGCTCTTGCAGTTTAGCTATTTCTCTCGACAGAAAGATGGGGTGATTGGCGTTGATGTGGTAGACGAAATGCTTGAAGCTTCCAGAAAAAACTTTATCGAAGCAGAACAAACCAACCCTTGGTTTAAAAGTGAATATGTAGCTCTAAAAAAGGGAGATGCCATGAATTTACCTGTCCAAGATAATTCGATTGATGTAGCTGCGCAGAATTGCTTGTTCAACATATTTAAAGAAGAAGATCTTAAAAAAGCCATTTCAGAGATGTATCGCGTGCTTAAACCACATGGGCGATTGGTTATGAGTGATCCTACTTGTGAGCAGCCTATGAATGATACACTGCGCAATGATGAACGCTTAAGAGCGCTGTGCTTGAGTGGCAGTTTGACAATAAAAGACTATGTAAAAGCACTTACCGATGCTGGTTTTGGAACCATCGAAATAAGAGCACGTAAGCCTTATAGAATATTAGATCCTATAAATTATCCCACAGACGAACTCATCTATATAGAGAGCATCGAGGTAGCTGCAATAAAAGACCCGATGCCAGCCGATGGCCCTTGTGTTTTTACGGGTAAAGCGGCAATTTACTTTGGAGGCGAAGACTATTTAGACGACAAAAAAGGACATATCTTATTAAAGAATCAACCTATTGCTGTTTGCGATAAAACAGCAGATGATCTCACGAATTTAGAAAGAGACGATATCTATATAAGCGAATCAACTTTTCACTACGACGGCGGTGGCTGTTGTTAGTCTTAAAAACTATGAAAAAAGCACTTTTAATATCTTTTAGTCTCACCTTAATACTGCTTGTACAATCCTGCGGATTACTATCGGCAGCGGGTTTTAGCAAACAAGGTCTTTCTGCAAAAGAAGTGCCTGCCAATTTAATTGAAGCAAATAGTGTGTCTGGCGTAAAAGTAGATCACTCGGCTTGGACGAGTCTATTGCAAAAGCACGTAAACGAGACTGGGTTTGTTAATTATAAGGGCTTTGTAGCAGATAAAGTTGCTCTGGATTTGTATTGCAGCTATATCTCTAGTTTTTCGCCCGACGATAGCTGGTCTGTACAAGAACAGCTTGCATTTTATATAAATTTATACAATGCATACACTGTTAAATTAATTGTAGATAACTATCCAACAAAGAGTATTAAAGACCTCAACGGGCCTTGGACCAAAGCCTTTGTTCCTATTGGTAAGGTTAAGATTTCTTTAGGAGGAATTGAGAATAGCATTCTTCGTAAAATGAACGAACCGCGCATTCACTTCGCCATAAATTGCGCATCTTATTCCTGCCCTAAACTTTTAGATGAGGCCTTTACTGCAGATCAAATTGACGTGCAATTAACCCGAGTTACGAGAGAGTTTATCAATAGTGACAGAAATCAAATTGGCCAGAGCAGTGCTACTGTTTCACAGGTTTTTAAATGGTACAAAAACGATTATCTCGTTAATGATATAGACTCAATTACAGAGTATATTAATCAATACAGCGAGATTACTATTAATAGTGATGTGGTTTTGGACTTTTTAAAATACGATTGGTCACTAAATGAGCAATAACATTGGGAAAAGCACTGAATTTAAGCATTATAGTCCCTGTTCTCAACGAAGCAGAACGAATTACAGCCTTGCTTGAATACTTAACTTTAAATATACAATCGCCAAGTAAGTGCGAAATAATAATTGTAGATGGCGGTAGTACAGATGGCAGCCAACACAAGATTAAAACCTTTATTGATGCCAATCCTACTTTAGCAATTAGTCAATTAGATTCGGCCAAAGGAAGAGCCGTTCAAATGAATATAGGAGCCAATAATACAAACAGCGATTTATTGTATTTTTTACATGCCGATTCTTTTCCACCAAGACATTTTGATCAGCTAATTTTGTCACAAACCAAATTAGGGAACGCTGCAGGATGTTTCAGAATGCGATTTGACTCCAATCATTGGTGGCTAAAAACAGCCAGTTGGTTTACTAAATTTAACTGGAAAGCCTGTCGTGGAGGCGATCAAAGTCTCTTTGTCACAAAAGATCTTTTTAATACAATTGGTGGGTTTAACGAAGATTTCAAAATTTGTGAAGACAATGAGATGATAAGCCATCTTTACAAAGCCAATCAATTTGTAGTAATTTCTGACACGATTATTACATCTGCGCGCTTATATCGTAAAAAAGGTGTTTGGCGATTGCAATATCATTTTTATGTAATCTATCTTAAAAAGAGGTTGGGAGCTTCTCCTGAGGCATTATACAGCTATTATGAAAAAAAAATAACGAACGCTTGCTAATCTGGTAATGACTGTCTTTTCGCAATGTTAAAAATATTGTCCGATGCCAAAAACAAAACCTCGAGTTGCATCAGGAGTAATACCGTAGCCATAATCGATTCTAAATACAGCATTAAAAATTTGCTTGTGAATAAAACGTAAACCTATTCCAGGATAAACTCTAATAT
>QIIH01000109.1 GCA_003229235.1 Flavobacteriales bacterium
GTGAGTCGCTTCCAGTAGTGAAAAATCTGAATATCAAAATACTGAGCCAAGAGGTATGCCATCATAGATGCAAATACTGCAACAGCTGTGGCGCCAAAAACGTCGTTAAAAACCTGATCTTGGATTGGACTACTCCCTATAGCTGGCACTGCATCGGCCAGCAAAATAATAAATAACGAAAAGAAGGAGGCAAAAATCCCCATGGTAACCATCTGGTTGGCTTTTTTCTTGCCATAAACCTCGCTAACAATATCTGTGATTAAAAATGTAATTGGATAGGGTAAGATTCCAACAGAAATTTCGAAGCGATAAAGGCCGAAGAAGTCCCAATAAAAAAATTTTTGAAAAATCAAATTAGAGACCACTAGAGATGTAATAAACAAAGCGGTGAGTACTAAATAAATACGCTGAGATTTTATATAATTATTGGTAAGTGTTGCCTTCAAATATTTGCTATTTAACCCTAAAAACAAGGGGCGTTCTTTTTCTTTTCCTTAATTTCGAAAAGAGTAATTAGTCTTAATCGTTAAAGTAATAATTTTTTCCCTTTTGCAAAACATTTTTCTTTCTTTAGGAAGCAATCAAGGTAACACCTTCGAGCAGCTACAGGCTGCTGTCGATGCTATTTTCTTAAACTTAGGAGACATCAAAAAAATCTCTTCGGTATACGGGTCGCCAGCCTTAGGCTTTGACGGGCCAGACTTTATGAATTGCGTTTTATGGGTAAGGTCAGACTTACCACCAGCCGAAGTCTTAAAAGTGTTATTGGATATCGAAAAAAGCCTAGGCAGAGTAAGAAATACGGGCGAAGGCTATAGCTCCAGAACGATCGATATCGATATAATAACCATCGACGATGTCGCGATAAAGACAAAAATTTTAGAACTACCACATCCTGAGGCGCATAAGCGACTGTTTGTACTTTGTCCTTTACAAGAAGTTTATCCAGAAGTTGTGATCCCTAACGCAAATAAGACGATTGCTCAATTAATAGAAGAATGCGCCGATGTAAACGCGTTAGAAAAATTGTCGAAGTGGCTGCGCAATCCTAAAAATTCGTATTCGTTAGAGCGATATAATTATATCGCAATCGAAGGAAATATAGGGGCCGGAAAAACAAGCCTCGCAACAAAAATCGCAAACGATTTTAATGCCAAATTGGTATTAGAACGCTTTAAAGACAACCCCTTTTTGCCAAAGTTTTATGAAGATCAGGCGCGATATGCTTTTCCGTTAGAGATGTCTTTCCTGGCAGATCGCTATCAGCAACTTATGGACGATATCGCCCAATACGACCTCTTTAAAAAGTTTATGGTCACAGATTACGATGTGTTTAAATCGCTCATCTTTGCACAGGTTACATTGCTGGATGACGAATTTTCGCTTTATAAAAAACTGTACCATTTGATGCATAAAGATCTGGCACGACCAGATTTGTATGTGTATTTGTATCAAACCACCGAAAGTCTCTTGGCTAATATCAAAAAACGCGGGCGCGATTACGAGCAGTCTATTAAGCAAGACTATCTAGAGAAATTAAATAAGGGGTATTTAACCTATATACGCTCCTTGCCGCAGAATCAGGTTAAAATAATTGATGTTTCGGGCTTGGATTTTGTCGAGAATCGCTCAGACTATTTAAAAGTACTGCAGGCTATTGGTTCAGAAAATCAGGACGAAGCTTAGTAAATAGATCCCATAACACGACCCCAGCACTTACCGCTATATTTAAAGAATGTTTGGTCCCAAACTGCGGAATTTCTATCACGACATCACAAAGATCAATGGCCGCCTGAGAAACACCTTTTACTTCGTTCCCAAAAATTACTACTAGCTTTTGTTGGCTAACTGATGGCTCGAATTTGTCTAACATAATAGCATTTTTGGTCTGTTCGACGCCGCAAAGGGTATAGCCTTGTTCGCGAGCATCTTTTAATGCAGGCAATATGTCTTCGCAATAGGACCAAACAACACTATCGGTTGCCCCCAAGGCAGTTTTTTGAATGTCTTTATGAGGAGGTGTAGCCGTAATTCCGCATAAAATTACCTGCTCAATTCTGAAGGCATCGCAGGTTCTGAACACCGACCCAATATTATTTAGGCTTCTGATGTCGTCTAAAACTACCCTAATTGGTGTCTTGTCTGCTGCTTTAAACCTATTGAGGTCAAGCCTTTCGAGTTCGCTATTTTTTAATTTTTTGTATTCCATAATGTGATTTTACAAAAGTACACTATGTTAATAAAACAGCATAACTCAGATAGATTCTCCTTTATAAAAAACAAGAGATTTTTTACATTAGCCCTTCGCTCTCTAGAATATGGCTAGCAAAGTAACTCCTCTAATGAAACAGTATAATAGCATCAAGGCTAAATACCCTGATGCTGTCTTGCTATTCCGTGTGGGAGACTTTTACGAAACCTTTGGAGAAGACGCCATACGAGCCGCAAAAATTCTTAAAATTACCCTTACCGCGCGTAATAACGGAGGCGAAAAAATAGAACTGGCAGGATTCCCACATCACTCTTTAAATAACTACCTGCCTAAGTTGGTGATTGCTGGCTGTCGTGTTGCTATTTGTGACCAGTTAGAAGATCCTAAACAAACCAAAACCATTGTAAAAAGAGGTGTTACAGAACTTGTAACTCCTGGAGTAGCGCTCAATGATGATATTTTAGAGGTTAAACAGAATAACTTTCTAGCGGCCATTTACTGTGACAAAACTAACTATGGAATTTCTTTTTTAGATGTCTCTACAGGCGAATTTTTATTGGCCCAAGGGAATCTGGAATATGTGCAAAAGCTCTTGCAGAACTTTAATCCTTCAGAGGTGCTTTTTTCGCGCCAAAAGCGCAGTACTTTTGAACCACTTTTTGGCAAAGCCTATCATGTTTTTTATCAAGAAGACTGGGTTTTTGATCCTACC
>QIIH01000141.1 GCA_003229235.1 Flavobacteriales bacterium
GTACATTTAGGCGATTTAAAGAAAGATAGGCGGTTAGAGTCTACACTATTTATTACAGAGGGAGATTCGGCCTCTGGGAGCATTACTAAAAGCCGTGACGTTAATACACAAGCTGTATTCTCGCTACGTGGAAAGCCACTCAACTCGTACGCAATGAGTAAAAAAATTGTATACGAGAACGAAGAATTCAATCTGTTACAAGCTGCTTTGAATATAGAGGAGTCTATGGAAGACCTTCGTTATAACAACATTGTAATTGCTACAGATGCCGATGTAGACGGAATGCATATTAGATTGTTACTGATAACGTTCTTCTTGCAGTTCTTTCCGGAGCTTATTAAAGAAGGACATTTGTATATTTTGCAAACACCACTTTTTAGAGTGCGTAACAAAAAAGAGACTATTTATTGCTATTCTCCAGAGGAGCGAATTGCAGCAGTAGAAAAACTAAAGCCCAAGCCTGAGATCACACGATTTAAGGGGCTAGGTGAAATATCTCCAGACGAGTTTGTACATTTTATTGGAGAAGATATTCGATTAGACCCAGTAATGCTAGATAAAACAGTGAGTATAGACGATCTCTTGAAGTTTTATATGGGTAAAAACACCCCAGAGCGTCAAGAGTTTATTATAGAAAATTTAAAAGTAGAGCTAGATCGGATAACCGAATAATCCCCAGCGATAGTTAACTATGAACGAAGATATGCCTCTAGAAGAAGCAGACGATTTAACGCCAGAGCAAGGAGCAGAAAACAATCAGGAAACTATAACCAAGGTTACCGGAATGTACAAAGACTGGTTTTTGGATTATGCTTCGTATGTAATATTAGAGCGTGCTGTACCAGCAATCGAAGATGGGTTTAAGCCCGTGCAGCGACGCATCATGCATTCGCTTAAAGACTTAGATGACGGCCGCTATAACAAAGTGGCAAACATCGTGGGCCATACGATGCAGTATCATCCGCATGGCGACGCATCTATTGCCGATGCCATGGTGCAAATTGGCCAAAAAGATTTACTTATCGATACCCAGGGTAACTGGGGAAACATACTTACTGGCGATCGTGCCGCTGCATCTAGATATATAGAGGCGCGTCTTTCTAAGTTTGCACTAGACGTTGTTTACAATTCTAAGATTACCGAGTGGCAAGCATCTTATGACGGGCGCAGAAAAGAGCCTATTAACTTGCCAGTGATGTTCCCAATGTTATTGGCGCAAGGAGCAGAAGGGATAGCCGTTGGCTTGTCTACAAAGGTTTTGCCTCATAATTTTATTGAGCTTATAGAGGCTTCTATTAAGCACTTACAAGGCAAGCGCTTTACGATATTTCCTGACTTCCCAACAGGTGGAATAGCAGATGTCACCAACTATAATGACGGTTTACGAGGCGGAAAGATTCGTTCTAGGGCTCGTATAAGTCAATTAGACAAGGCTTCTTTGGTAATTACAGAAATTCCCTTCGGAACGACGACTACCTCTTTGATAGATTCGATTCTAAAAGCCAATGATAAGGGTAAGATTAAAATCAAAAAAATAGAGGACAATACGGCTGCTAATGTCGAAATATTGATTCATCTACCAGGTGGGATTTCTCCAGACAAAACTATCGATGCTTTATATGCCTTTACTAGTTGCGAAACATCTATTTCGCCTTTAGGCTGTGTAATCGAAAACAACCGCCCGCTTTTTGTTGGAGTTACAGAAATGCTCAAGACTTCGACAGACAGAACGGTTGCGCTGTTAAAAAGCGAACTTGAGATTCAGCTAAGTGAATTAGAAGAGTCTTGGCATTTTGCATCTTTAGAGCGAATTTTTATAGAAAATCGCATCTACCGTGATATCGAAGAAGAAGAAACATGGGAGGGTGTGATAAGAGCTATAGACAAAGGCTTAAAGCCATATGTCAAGCATTTAAAAAGGGCGGTTAACACAGAAGATATAACACGTCTTACCGAGATTAGAATTAAGCGTATATCGAAGTTTGACATTGATAAGGCGCAGCAAAAAATTGAAACTCTTGAAGATCAAATTACTCAGATTAAGAAATATTTAAATAACCTGATTGAGTATGCCATAGATTATTTTAAGCGTTTAAAAAAACAATACGGAGGGGGTAAAGAGCGTAAAACAGAGATTAGAATCTTTGATGATATCGAAGCGACCAAGGTGGTAATACGCAATACCAAGTTATTTGTAAACCGTGAAGAGGGCTTTGTTGGTACTTCTTTACGCAAAGACGAATATGTTACCGATTGTAGTGATATAGACGATATAATCGTTTTTACGGCAGAAGGCAAGATGATGGTTACTAAGGTAGACAGCAAAACCTTTATCGGTAAAAATATTATTCATGTTGCCGTATTTAAGAAAAAAGATAAGCGCACTATCTATAACATGATTTATAAAGATAGCGCCAAAGGCTCCACCTATGTTAAGCGTTTTGCGGTGACCGCGGTTACAAGAGACAAAGAATACGATTTATCGGCTGGTAATAAGGGCAGTAAGGTGCTTTATTTTACTGCAAACACAAATGGTGAGGCAGAAATTGTGACGGTACTATTGCGTCAATCTGGGAGTATTAAAAAGCTAAGATTCGATTTAGACTTTTCAGATCAACTGGTAAAAGGAAGAGATTCTAAAGGAAACATCGTTTCTAAGTATACAATAAAGCGTATAGAGCTTAAAGAGAAAGGCCTTTCTACTCTTAAGCCGCGTAAGATTTGGTTTGACGATACAGTCCAGCGTCTCAACGTAGATGGTCGAGGAGAATTTTTAGGAGATTTCAGGCCAGACGATCGTTTGCTTGTTATTAAGCAATCTGGAGCACTTAAAACCGTGCTGCCCGAGTTAACGCTTCGCTTTGATGATGATATGGTTGTTCTAGAAAAATGGCATCCAAATAAGCCTATTTCTG
>QIIH01000407.1 GCA_003229235.1 Flavobacteriales bacterium
GTTATGCTCATTTTATTTAAGTTTTTAGCAATTCCAATTATCATTATCGCCTATATCCTAGTTTCTATATTACAATCCCTTTTAACTAAAAGTTAGTCATGGCAGAAAACATTATCACCCTTTTAATGCTCATTTTACTGCAAATTGTACTCGGTTTTGATAACCTCTTGTACATTTCGTTAGAATCTAAAAAGGTTGCAAAAGAAAAGCAGGCCTATGTTCGTAAAATGGGGATTCTAATGGCGGTAGGGCTTAGAATTGCCTTGTTGTTTGTGCTTATTTCTGTAATCGACTATTTTAAAGATCCAATTATTCACCTGCCTTTTGACGGTGTAGCCGAAGGACATTTTAACATCCATAGTTTGATTGTTTTAGTAGGCGGAATTTTTATTATCTATACTGCTATGAAAGAGATTTGGCATATGGTAGGAGTAAACCATTTGAATGACGATATAGATGAAACTAAAAAGAAACCTGTAGGCAAAGTGGTGTTTGCCATTGTTATTATGAACCTTGTGTTTTCTTTTGATTCGATCTTAAGTGCCATGGCGCTTACCGATGTATTTTGGGTAATGGCGACGGCTATTATTATTGGCGGATTACTAATGCTTTGGCTCGCAGATAAAGTAGCGGTCTTTTTAGAGCGCAATCGAATGTATGAGGTATTAGGGCTTTTTATTCTCTTTATCGTTGGAATAATGTTGCTTACAGAAGGAGGCCATCTCGCCGAGTTAAAACTCTTTGGGAATCATATAACACCAATGAGTAAAACGACCTTCTATTTTGTGATTGTAATCTTAGTGATTATCGATATTGTACAAAGTAAATATCAAAAGAAGCTAATTGCATTAAAGGAAAGAGAAGAAAAGAAAGACGAAAATAAGGAGGAGGCTTAAAAGTTGAGCTTCTTTTTACGAAGTTCAAAATTCTGCCCTAAGTAAACTTTACGCACCATTTCGTCTGCAGCTAGTTCTTCTGGAACGCCGTGTTTAAGGATACTTCCTTCGAACATTAAATAAGTGCGGTCTGTAATAGCTAACGTTTCTTGTACATTGTGGTCTGTAATTAGGATGCCAATATTTTTTTCTTTTAACTGTGCTACAATACGCTGAATATCCTCTACTGCAACAGGGTCTACACCAGCGAAGGGTTCGTCAAGTAAAATAAAATGAGGGTCTGTTGCCAACGCGCGTGCAATTTCTGTACGCCGCCGCTCGCCTCCAGATAAAAGGTCGCCTCGACTTTTTCTGATATGTCCTAAGCCAAATTCTTCAATGAGTGACTCCATTTTCATGTGCTGCTCTTTTTTAGATAATTTGGTAAGTTGCAATACACTCAAAATATTGTCTTCTATGCTTAATTTTCTAAACACCGACGCTTCTTGTGCCAGATAGCCAATTCCGATTTGAGCCCGTTTGTACATTGGATACTTGGTAATGTTAGTGCCTTCTAAGAAGATAGTTCCGCCGTTAGGTTTAATAAGGCCTACGATCATATAAAACGAAGTAGTTTTACCAGCTCCATTTGGGCCTAATAATCCCACAATTTCACCTTGATTTACTTCTACAGTAATCCCTTTTACTACTTGACGCCCTTTATAGGACTTCATTAAATTTTCGGCTTTTAGCTTCACAGACGTTTTATTATGAGTCTCAAATATCTACATTTAGTTGAGGGTACGCAATAATTTAACCTTTCTTAACTTCGAGGGCTTCCCAATATTCATATGCTTTTCGCAAATGCGGAATCACAATGGTACCACCAATAAGTAAGGAAATACTTAGGGCTTCTACGATCTCTTCTTTACTAATCCCAAGATCTAAACAACTCTCTAAGTGATAACGCACACAATCGTCGCATCGCAATACTAGTGAGTTGCCCAAGCCCAATAGCTCTTTGGTTCTTTTTGGCAAGGCTCCTTCTTGAAAAGCATTTGTATCCAAATTAAAAATGCGTTTAACAATTTTGTTATTGTCGGACAATAACTTGTCGTTCATTTTAGCACGATACGCGTTAAAATCTTCTACCAAATCAGCCATGAACAGGGTGTTTTTTTAATTCTCGTTTTTCTACAATTTTGGCTACAAAGATGCTTATTTCGTATAAGATAACCAGCGGGATTGCTACAATAATTTGACTCGCGACATCTGGAGGTGTAATTATAGCCGAAAGAACTAAAAGTATTACCATTGCATACTTTCTGTTTTTTCGCAAAAATTCTGGGGTTACTAGGCCAATTTTTGCTAAAAAGAAGATGATAATTGGCAGCTCAAAAATTATCCCACAGGCCAAGGCGGCAGAACGTACTAAGCCAATGTAGCTGTCTAAATCAAAGTCGTTAAATACTTCCGGGCTCACTTGATAGGTCCCTAAAAAGTTAATAGATAATGGTGTTACGATATAGTAACCAAACAAAACTCCGGTAAAAAACAATATGGATGCGATAACAATAAACCCTCTAGAAGATCTGCGTTCGTTGCGTTTTAATCCTGGACTAATAAAGCGCCAAAATTCGTACAGCACAAAAGGGAATGCAACAATAAAACCTGCTGTTATCGAGGTCCAGATATGCGCAGAAAATTGCCCTGCCATCGTACGGCTTTGTACTCTAAATGGGAGTTCGCTAAAACAAAAGGCTCCTTCAAAGCCCATTTCCGTAGCCGCTCTACACAATAACTTAAAGGTTGGGAAATCAGATTTGGACGGTCCAAATATCAGGGTGTTAAAAATAAAGTCCTTCGCTAAAAATGCAACGATACCAAAAACGACAATTGCAATCGTCGATCTAATTAAATGCCACCTTAATTCTTCAAGATGGTTTAAGAAAGACATATCTTCAGGTTTTCTCTTTGCCTTTGCCATTATATAATACCTTCTTTTGTTAGATTATGAATATGTACTACGCCGCAATAT
>QIIH01000479.1 GCA_003229235.1 Flavobacteriales bacterium
GCAATCATTCAGTTGCGAGATGACTGCCATTTTTTTTGTAACTTATTTTTGGGCAAGCAAAAAAAAGTTAAAGAAGAAGTTGAGTTTAGAATGTCGATTCTTACCAATAGACTGAAATACAAGTCACAAAACTGGCGCTAGCAGGGCAACCTCGCTCTGCCGTAGCGGCTACGTGAAGGCGCAGTGCAAAAAAATATGAGATAAGAAATCAATAAAATGACTTATTGTTAGTTTTTAGCACCAGTCACGAGACTGTCGCTAGCTAGAGTAATTTGGGCAATGCAAAAAAGGACAGAAAGAAGAATGTCCAGCGGACATTATGAATGAGGTACCCGCGAAGCGGAAAACAATATAATCAATAGAAGATTACTTCTAAGCACCAGGCAGGAGACTGGCGCTAGCGAGGAAAAAAATCATTTAAAAAAAGGCATAAAAAAAGGCCCCTTAAAAAGGAGCCTTTTGGTGTTTCACTGTAAATATTGTGCTACGCCAACTTAACGTTGATTGCGTTGATACCTTTTTTACCTTGTGTTGTTTCGAAAGTAACTTCGTCTCCTTCGCGAATCTCGTCGATCAATCCAGAGATGTGTACAAAATGTTCTGTCGAAGATCCTTCTTCGATAATAAATCCGAATCCTTTAGATTCGTTGAAAAATTTTACTGTGCCTGAGCTCATTGTAATATATTAAATTATTAAAGTGCAAAGCTAATGCGATAAACCCAATAAACACATTTATTTAGGACTAATCTTACCTATTGAACACAAAAATACATCATAAGTGACTGATAATGGGTGATATAGCAATTTTAAAATCATTTTAATTTCGTAAATTTTCTTAAAATAATGACTTTTATTGGCTAATTCGAGCTTTTACGGCCTCAAATTGCTCCATCATTTGGTCAATAATCGCTGCTGCCGGCAGAATATCATCTATTAACCCAGAAATTTGACCAATTTCTAGCTCGCCTTCTACCAGATCGCCTTCAAACATTCCGTGTTTTGCACGAGCACGTCCAAGCAAGTTTTTAAGTTCACTTACAGTAGGATTGGATTGGTACAGGGTCGCCAAATCTTCGTAGAATTTATTCTTAATAAGCCTCACAGGAGCCAGTTCTTTTAGCGTAAGTGTAGTGTCTCCTTCTTTTGCTGCAACCACTACTTTCTTAAATGCGATATGAGCAGACGATTCCTCACTTGCTACAAAACGGCTTCCAACTTGAACGGCATCGGCTCCTAGCACCATAGCAGCCAACATCCCGCGACCGTCAGCAATTCCGCCAGCGGCGATAAGAGGCACCTTAATTTGTTCTTTAACCATAGGAATCAAAGTAAAAGTTGTGGTCTCCTCGCGTCCGTTATGGCCTCCAGCTTCGAAACCTTCAGCAACTATAGCATCTACCCCAGCCTCCTGGGCTTTTAAGGCAAATTTAACACTGCTCACCACATGTACCACAGTAATTCCGTGCTGTTTTAAATGAGCTGTATAAGTCTTAGGGTTTCCTGCAGAAGTGAATACGATAGGGACTTTTTCTTCGATAATAATAGCAATAATTTCTTCGATATTTGGGTACAACATAGGCACATTAACGCCAAAGGGTTTGTCTGTTGCCTTTTTACACTTCTGAATATGTTCTCGCAAAACATCAGGATACATAGAGCCTGCACCTAGCAAACCTAAGCCACCAGCATTACTTACTGCAGAAGCCAACCTCCAGCCACTATTCCAAATCATGCCCGCTTGAATGATAGGATACTTAATATTAAAAAGTTGTGTTACGCTATTATTCATAGTGTGAAAATAAAATAATCAAGAAATAACGCCGCTACCTAAAAGCTCTTCTCCTTGGTACCAAGCCACAAACTGACCTTCGGCAATAGCCGATTGTGCTACTTCAAAAATCACATACATCCCGTTATCGGTTTGATGCAAAGTCGCCTTTTGCAGAGCCTGACGGTATCTAATGCGAGCCATTACTTGCATGGTTTGATCTGTTTGTAAAGCAAGGTCTGTTCGAACCCAATGAATTTCGTCTTGTGCTACAAAAAGCCCACGACGGTATAAACCAGGGTGATCTTTCCCTTGCCCCGTATAGATAATATTGTCTTTAACGTCTGTGTCTATCACAAAAAGAGGTTCTACTTTCCCTCCTACCGCTAGCCCTTTACGTTGTCCTTTTGTAAAATAATGCGCGCCCTGATGTTTTCCAACCACTTGCCCGTCTTCTAGCGAATAATGGTACTTGGCAGAAATACCCTTGAGAGTCTCATCATCTGAGGTTTCTGATGTACTGTATTGATCAAGCTGTGCAGGAACTTCTACTATCAAACCTTCTTTGGGTGCTAATTGTTGTTGTAAAAATTCTGGTAATCGCACCTTACCAATAAAGCATAGTCCTTGAGAATCACGTTTTTCTGCAGTAATTAAATCGAGTTTTTGAGCAATTTCTCGCACTTCGGTTTTAAGCAATGCCCCTACGGGGAATAAGGTACGTGAAAGTTGTTCTTGCGATAATTGACATAAAAAATACGACTGATCTTTTGTACCATCTTTACCCGCTAGAAGCCGAAATGTCTCTTTCCCGTCTTTTTCTAGAACTCCTTTTTGACAATAATGACCCGTTGCCACAAAGTCTGCCTTGAGCTCTAAGGCAATTTTTAGAAAAACGTCGAACTTGATTTCGCGGTTACAAAGAACATCAGGGTTAGGCGTGCGCCCCATCTTGTATTCTCTGAACATATAATCTACAATCCGCTCTTTATATTGCTCACTTAAATCGATCGTCTCAAACGGAATCCCGAGCTTGTCGGCAACCAACATAGCGTCGTTACTGTCTTCTAACCATGGGCATTCGGCAGAGATAGTCACCGAATCGTCGTGCCAGTTCTTCATAAAGATACCGATCAC
>QIIH01000495.1 GCA_003229235.1 Flavobacteriales bacterium
GGTAAACTAGATTTTGTCCTGCATTCTATCGGGATGTCTGTTAACGTAAGAAAAGGGCGAAAATACACAGATCAAAAATACGAATGGACCAACAAAGGTTGGGATGTGTCTGCCGTTTCTTTTCATAAAGTGATGCAAACCTTATATCAAAAAGACGCTATGAACGAATGGGGTAGTGTTGTTGCCTTGACATATATGGCAGCACAACGCGTATTCCCAGATTATAACGACATGGCAGATAATAAGGCTTATCTAGAATCAATTGCGCGTAGTTTTGGCTACTTTTTTGGTAAAGACAAGAAAGTGAGAGTTAATACCATTTCTCAATCTCCAACGCCAACAACAGCTGGGCAAGGAGTTAAAGGCTTTGATGGCTTTATGGCTTATGCCGATAAAATGTCGCCTTTAGGCAATGCAACTGCCTTAGACTGTGCTAATTATACCGTGAGCTTGTTTAGTGATTTGACCAAGCGGGTCACTTTACAGAACCTTTATAACGACGGAGGCTTCTCTAATATGGGGGTTAGCAACGAGGTTATGGAGATTTTTATGAAGTAGTTTTACGCTATATTATTTGCATAGCATTAAATATGGTGTAACTTTGGGTTTAAGTTTAAACTAAAACAAGCTATTATTATGAAAAAAATTACATTATTATTTTGCGCAGTATTAATGTCTGCCGGATTATCTGCACAAGTTGTGTCAGAAGATTTTGATGCAGGTTTACCAGCTGACTGGTCTACTGTTGTTAACACTGGTACTTGTGACTGGTTTAACGGTGCCGACTTACCAACTGGGCCTGACTTTGCAACTCCAGGTATGTACTTTGATGACGATGTTTGTGGTAACGGAGCTGATGCTTCTAACACTACCTTATTCTCTGCAATGTACGATTTAACTGGTGTTACTAGTACAGTAACTATCGGTTATGATGTAGCTTTTCAAGAAGTTGCTTCAGGTGAAACATTTACTGCCGAGGTTAACGCTGGTGCAGGATGGGAAGTTCTTGCTGTATATGACACTGATTTAGCAGATGTTGTTGTTGAGTCTTTCGATGGTACTGGTTCTAACGCTGATTTCCAAGTACGTTGGACGTATGACGATGGTGGCGGAGCATGGGGATGGCATGGTGCTGTAGATAACTTTACGTTAGAATACGTTTTAAGTACTGATGACAACCAAGTTGCTGGATTCAGCATGTACCCTAACCCTGCGAATGACATCGTAACTGTTAGAGCTCAAAACGAAATCCAAAATGTTACTTTCTTTAACATTTTAGGACAAAAGGTTTTAGAAGTATCTCCTAATGCTCTTACTCAAGAGATTAATGTTGCTACTTTAAAAGCTGGTGTTTACATTGTAAACGTTACTTCTGATGAGCAAGTAGGATCTTACCGCTTGATTAAGCAGTAAGTATCACACATATCTTATTATAAAAAACCACTCGCTTAGCGGGTGGTTTTTTTGTTTTATTATTATAGCAATTTTCTAGTCCTAAGTTGCGTTGATTAGTAACTTAGCATATGCAATTATCCTATTCGTTTATTGTTCCCGTTTACAACCGCCCTGATGAGGTTCAAGAACTTTTAGAAAGTTTGGCTACAATCAAGGCATCTTTCCCCTTTGAGGTAGTTATTGTAGAAGATGGCTCAACCCAGTCTTGCAAAGAGATAGTTTCTGAGTTTCGAGATAAACTAGATATAGCCTATTTTGAAAAGGAAAATACTGGTCCAGGTGATTCTA
The DNA here is from genome assembly GCA_003229235.1 of Flavobacteriales bacterium. Lineage (GTDB taxonomy): Bacteria > Bacteroidota > Bacteroidia > Flavobacteriales > Flavobacteriaceae > Gilvibacter. The sequence continues at coordinate 1,744 of QIIH01000495.1, forward strand.
GAAACTATGGCATGCGTAGGGCCAAAGGCAATTACTTTATAATTTTGGATTCCGATTGTATTCTGCCCGAACATTATTTGACTGCGGTGAACACCGCGCTCACAAAAAACTATACAGCTTGTTTTGGAGGGCCAGATGCCGCTCATGAGTCATTTAGCTCGGTGCAGAAGGCTATTAACTACACAATGACCAGTGTGCTCACCACGGGTGGAATTCGCGGGAATAGAGTCGCCCAAAAGCGATATGAGCCACGGAGTTTTAATATGGGAATATCTAAAGCAGTATTTGAGCAAACCAAGGGGTTTGGTAAGATTCATCCAGGAGAAGATCCCGACTTATCTCAGCGCATTAAAAATTTGGGCTTCGATTTACAATTTATCGAGCAGGCCTTTGTATATCACAAACGACGTATCTCTTGGAGTACGTTTTACTCGCAGGTTAAAAAGTTTGGTTTGGTTCGCCCAATACTTACAGTATGGCATCCAGAATCTGCTAAAATAACGTTTTGGTTCCCGAGCCTTTTTTTATTGGGATGTATAGCTATGCTCATTCTAAGGGCCTTCGGAGTTATCTGGCCATTATTAATTTTTGCAAGTTATTTATTACTAATTGCAACAGATGCTAGTATTAAGAATAAGAGTTTAATTATAGGTTTAATGGCTATTTGGGCTACGCTGGTGCAATTTGTAGGGTATGGTTGGGCGTTCTTAAAAAGTACTATCTTAATACGGTGGTTAGGACGAACTCCAAAAGAGGTATTTCCTGATTTATTTTTTGATTAACTTGAGTAGGAAAGTAAACGTATGAAAGCAGGCTTAGGAAAAAAGACTAAAGGCAAATTAAACTCCTTCCTTATATTTTTAGGGCTGTCTTTGATGTTCTGGTTTTTGACAAAATTCTCTAAAGAACACATTAACGAGGTTAATGCGCAATTGCATTTAATTGGAATCCCTGCAGGGAGTATGTTAATTGGGCAGGAGGATATTCCTGTTAAAATTCAGATGGAAGGCACCGGATTCGATTATTTGTATTATGCGTTTAACGAACCAAGCTTCGAGATTAATGTTTCAACTGCTGCCATACAAAATAATGGTACATGGGTATTACCACGAATAGAAGCCAATGCCATAGCTAGCTTACAGTTAGATCGAGATATAGA
>QIIH01000424.1 GCA_003229235.1 Flavobacteriales bacterium
ATATTTATCGCCCAAAAACGGATACCCCCGTGCCAATTATTTTTTCACGTACACCTTATAACTTTAATTCTTGGGGCGATGGCCAGCAGCGCACAAGAACGGCTCAACGAGCCTTAGAAGCTGTGAAAAACGGATATGCCTATGTGGTTCAAAACGAGCGCGGAAGGTACTATTCTGAAGGAGAATGGGATATTTTAGGAGTACCTCTAACCGATGGATACGATGCTTTTTCTTGGATGAAGAACCAAACATGGTCTAACGGTAGAATTGGAACCATTGGATGTTCTAGTACTGCCGAATGGCAAATGGCCGTTGCGGCATTAGATCATCCGGCACATTTTGCTATGGTGCCACAAGCTTTTGGAGCAGGCGTAGGCCGCGTGGGCGAAATCATGGAACAAGGAAATTGGTATCGCGGGGGGGTAGAGCAGCTGTTGTTCTTTTCGTGGTTATATAGTGTAGAGCACGACAAATTTAAACCTCGAATCCCAGAAGGTGCCACACAAGAAGATCTTATTAGAATATCACGCTTTTACGATTTGGCACCAGAAAATCCGCCGATTGATATGAAAAAGGCTTTGAGCCATTTACCAATTCAAGATATGTTGAAAAACATCAATGGTAAAAAGGAGATTTTCGACAAAATGGTACGTCGCAAACCTAACGATCCAGAATGGTATACAGGAGGTTTGTATCACGACAATATGCAAATTGGTGTTCCTAGCTTTTGGTTTGCATCATGGTATGATGTGTCTATTACACCTAATCTAGCCTTGTTTAATCATGTAAGAAACAATTCAAAAGACTCAGAAATTAGAGACAATCAATATTTAGTGATTGCTCCAACATTGCATTGCAGATTTACAAGGGCTACCGAGAATACAATGATAGGAGATCGCTCTGTAGGAGATGCTCGCCTTAACTACGACGAACAGATTATGTCTTGGTGGGATCTTTGGCTCAAAGGAGAAACCAACGATTTTAAGGAAAAAACACCACGGGTACAGTATTATACCATGGGAAGTAACAAATGGCAGGCTGCAGAGCAATGGCCTCCGGCTAAAGCAAAAATGATTACGTATTACTTAAATAGTAAAGGCAATGCTAATACGCTTAACGGAGATGGGACATTATCTACTAAAAAGCCTTCTAAAGACAACCCAGATTCGTTTGTATACGATCCTATGAATCCAGTAGATTCTTATGGCGGAAATGTTTGCTGTACTGGAAACGCTGTTACAGGTGGAGCATTTGATCAGTCCACAATGGAAGAACGCGAAGATATTCTGGTTTATACCACCGACGCTTTAGAAAAAGGGGTAGAAGTGAGTGGCTTTATCGAAACTACTTTGTATGTTTCATCAGACGCAAAAGATACCGATTTCACCATTAAACTAATTGATGTTTATCCAGACGGAACAGCCTATAATTTAGATGAGACTATTCAGCGTGTGCGCTATAGAGAGGGCTACGACAAAGAAGCCTTTATGGAAGATGGGCAAGTTTATAAAGTAGATTTAACGGCAATGTCTACCAGTAATTTCTTTAAAAAAGGACATCGTATCAGAATAGAAGTATCAAGTAGTAATTTCCCGCGTTTTGCTCGTAATTTAAATACTGGCGGAGACAACTACGACGAGTCAGAAGGGGTGGTTGCAAATAACAATGTGCACCATTCAAAAAAATATCCATCAACGATTAGTTTACCGATTATGCAGAAATAGCAATCTGGTCTGGATCTTTAGCCACGGTATACATAGTTGGTTGAATAAAAATATGAAATCCAGTTTCGATAAAAAAGGATCATTTACATCAAAAAATCTTTATGACTTGATTTCTTAAATGGAGACAGTTGTTAAGCCTATAATGCATAGCTTTGCAAAAATTATACAATCACCAATGCAATCTTTCGACGAGTTTAATATCTCTGATCAGCTGCGCTACGCAATAGACGATTTAGGCTATACTACGCCAACGCCTATTCAGTCGCGAGCTTTCCCTATAGTGATGTCCGGAAAAGATGTGGTAGGTATTGCACAAACGGGTACAGGTAAGACTTTTGCCTATATGTTGCCAATTTTGCAGACACTCAAGTTTAGCAAAGAAAAGCATCCTAGAGTCTTAATAATTGTACCTACTCGAGAATTAGTTGTACAGGCTGTAGAAGAAATAGAGAAGTTTAGTAAATATCTAAGTGTTAGAGCAATAGGGGTATATGGAGGCACCAACATCAATGTTCAAAAAGCAGCGGTTGCAGAAGGCCAAGACATCGTAGTAGCTACCCCAGGACGTTTGTACGATTTGGTGCTGAGCAGAGCTTTGTCTTTAAAGCAAATAAAAAAATTGGTGATAGACGAAGTTGATGTAATGCTCGATTTAGGGTTTCGGTTTCAGCTTACTAATATCTTTGATTTATTGCCTAAAAATCGGCAAAACATTATGTTTTCGGCCACTATGACCAACGATATAGAAGAACTTATAAACAGTTTTTTTACAGGTACCATAAAGATTTCTGTTGCGCTAAGCGGAACACCACTTGAGAATATCGAGCAGAATAGTTATCAAGTGACTAACTTTTATACCAAGGCCAACTTATTAATTCACCTATTAAAAAATACCGAGGCCTTTAATAAAGTACTCGTTTTTGTCTCTAATAAAAAGAGTGCCGATCGCTTGTTCGAAACTTTGCAAGAGCAATATAACGACGAGATTTGTGTGATTCACTCTAACAAAACTCAAAATTACCGTCTCAGATCAATCAGACAGTTTGACGAAGGTAAAAACAGAATACTAGTTACTACAGATGTTATGGCCCGTGGGCTCGATTTAGTCGAAATCTCGCATGTTGTAAATTTTGATACGCCTAGATATCCTGAAAATTATATGCATCGTATAGGCCGTACTGGTCGCGCAGAGAAAAAAGGTAAGAGTCTATTGTTTTTTACCGACAAAGAACTGTATTATAAAACAAGTATAGAATCCCTTATGAAAATGGAGATTCCACAGCTTGAGTTTCCAGAAGAAGTAGAATTATCTAAAAGACTCACCCCAGACGAACAGCCTGTAATAAAGGAGCGAGACAATCCGCACAAGCAAGTACAGGGAGAAGAACGTGGGGAGAGTTTTCATGAGAAATCAGATAAAAATCTGCGTACTAATCAAGGAGGGGCATACCAGCGAATTATTAAAGCTAAATACAAAAAACCCAAGACCAGAGGGGATAAGAACTATAATAAAAGAAACAAGAAAAAATAGAGATTTAAAAAATGTAGTTGTTAAACCTAAAAATTTTTACATAATTATTGCCTAGAAAATATTTTTTAGCTATTACTCGTTTTAAGGGATAAATCTCTTTTGAACAATAAATTAATAATTAGAAATACATTTTAAATTAACGAATGGCAAAGTCGCAACAAACCTATAACAAAGGGGAAAAAGAAAAGAAACGTTTAAAGAAACGTGAAGAAAAAAGAAAAAAAATGGAAGCCCGTAAGCTAGAAGCTAAAGAGCACGGGAAAAAAGGAATTGAATTTGCGTACGTTGATTTTAATGGAAACTTAACCGATACTCCACCAGATCCGTCGGAAAGAATCGCTGTAGATATTGAGGACATCGCGATTAGTGTTCCTAAAACACTTGAGAGCGATAGAGTAGCAGTAGATCCTATAAGAAAAGGAACTGTTTCCTTTTTCGATTCTTCAAAAGGCTTTGGGTTTATCGTAGATTCTGAGAATCAAGAAAAATACTTTACGCACGTTAGCGGGATTATAGACGAGATTGTAGAGAACGATAAAGTTACTTTCGAACTAGAGAAAGGCCAACGAGGCATGAATGCTGTTAGAGTAAAACAGCAATAGTATTATAGAATATTTGGCATAGAGCAAGTGTTTTAAGAGGTGTTGCTACTTCCACCACACAATAAAAAACTTCTGAACGGTACCATTAGGATGTTTAATCCAACATAATGGTGCCGTTTTTTGTTCTATTAGGGGTAGTATTGATTTGTAAAAATTGCCATATCCCAGCCAGTTTACTTGGGTATTAACTTCTAATAGCCAATCTACTTTAGTGGGTTTGTAAAATTTGCAACTCATAAACTGTTCTAGTTGTGAAATGTGAACATAAAATCCGTTCAGACATTGCTTATTAAGTGTTTTAAAATAAACTTCACAATAAGTATGAGGCACAAATAATTGGGCCTTAAAACACACCTGTTGTTGCATTTGAGTTGCCTTTAGGTCTAAATTGTTTAATATTGAAGCAGTGTATTGATTAAAAAGCAAAGGCAATTGCATCTCTTTTAATTTAATGAGTTTTTTTTGAAGGGTATCATTTCTGTTTGGTCCAATCCAATGTTCGAGTTCTGTTTGTCCCGATTGGTGCTCGTATAAGTAAAATTTGTAAACAATTTCTAAATGTATTGGCTGGCTGTCTCTGGTGAAAATACAATCCAGTTCTCCAATTGTACGCTGTTGATTGCTAATTTGAACATTTTCTAAAAGGACCTCGATATTTTTTGTTTGCTGTAACTCGAAAGTAACAAAGCGTTCTGCTAGCTTCCCTAAGAGCAAGTTATCTGGGATGATTTTATTTAAAGTGTGCGATGGTGTATCGGGTAATTTTAATTGGTTTAGCCCAAATACAGCATCGTTCTCCCAAAGTACAGGGGTGGCTAAGTATCCTTGATATCGCTGTTGTAATTTTTTTGCAAGCAAATTCATAATCCAATAATCAATTTAATTCGTACACTTTACTATGAACTCATTTAAAACTTTTTCTATTTTTTTCTTTTTGAATTTCTTTAGAGCTATAATTATGAATGACAGATAGTTAAACCCTAACCAACTGGCAACTGTGGTATCGAACCTGTTTAGTAGAGAACGAAAACTATCCATCCAAGCATTGGTTCTTTCTATAGCATACTTTAGACTATATAAGTCTTTATCGAAATACTCGTCTCTATCTGTATTTCCGTTACGCTTGTTAAAACATATATTGGCATTAATTCCCTTACTATCACAGGATTTTCTAAACTCTTTTGAATCGAATCCTGCATCAGCATTAAGAAATAAACCATCTACACAGATATTGGCTTGTTCTAGTGTTCCAGTAACTACTTCAAACTGGACTTCAATATCATAAAGGTCATTATGATTGCCTGCTAAAGGTTCTGATATGGCTAAAGGTAGTCCTTGTCTATCACTTAAATAGAGAGCATTGGTGGTTTTACGCTTTTTCCGCCCTTGATATTCTACCTGTTCGCCTCCTCTAATAGCTGGAGTATGACTACCATCTAAATCTACGCTAGAGAGGTCTAACTTTGATTTGTGCCTGTCTAAAAAACCTATCCAACAGGTCTTCCAAACCCCATTAACACTCCATTTTCTATAATGATAGTAGACCGACTCCCAACTCAATGGGTTGTCTTCAAAAAACACTTGTGTAGGTAATTGATGCCATTGTACTCCTGTTTTTAGCTTGTATAAAATGGCATTAACAATCTCAACTAATGGAACTCTTGGAGGAAATCCTCGTTTTGGTAACGGTATGTGTGGAACAATCTCCATCTCTATCGTATCTTTGTCTAGTACTGTGTACATAAAGGGTTGCTTTTTAATATTTTACGTATGGTAACGCAAATATCGGCAACCCTTTTTAGTTAGCATAAAAAAGTTTAAATCACTTCATAATTAAATTGGCATAAAAAAACCTCCCGAATTTCTCCGAGAGGTCTCTTTTATAATTTGATTTGTATT